>DATKNM010000563.1:0-34148 GCA_035541335.1 Binatia bacterium | reverse complement strand
CGCCGGGATCTGCTGCCGGACCGCATCCAGCGTCTGTCGGCCGTAGCCGCGGCGCTGATATCGCCGGTCGATCATCAGCCGCCAGAGCACCATGTCGGTCGGCTCGACCGGATCGCTGGCGATGGCGCCCGGCCGGGTCGGGTCGAACAGCATGACGAAGCCGACCGGCTTTCCCACATGGCAGACGGCCCGGAACCAGGCCCCGGGATTGAAGTGCGCTTCCGCAAGGGAGACCGCATTGGAGGCGACATAGGCCTCCTGGCGCGGGCTCACCGCCAGCTCCGTGATCGCCAGCACGGTGTCCGCGGTGATGACCTCGAGCGTCAGCGGCACCGCCGGCGTCGGCATCGGCGCCTCCCCAGGGGATTTCACTTCGCGCTGCGCTTCGGCTCGGACGGGCCCGAAATCGGGAAGATTTCGCGCGCATGCGCCGCCAGCATTCGGCAAAAGCCCGTCGCATAAGCCGGCAAAGGACGCCGCTTGTCCCAGAAGATGGCCAGGGGCTCGCGCAGCGCCTTGCCCTGATAGGTCACGCGCAGGACGCGCAGCCGATACCGATCGACCTGCACCGCAGAGGGAACAATCGCCACACCGTTTCCCCGCTCCGCCATCGCCAGGACCGTATGCGGTGTCCGGCTCTCGAAGACGATATTCGCCTCAATTCCCGCCAGGCTGCAGGTGGCGTCGAAGATGCGGCGAGACACGAAACTGGTGTCCAGCACCAGCAGCGGAAAGCCCGCGAGACGCGTAATCTCGATGGTGCCGCTCTTTCCGAGCTGCACGGACTGAGGCTTCAGCGACTGAGGGCAAGCGGCAAGCAGGTCGATCATTTCCAGCGGGTGATTGGCAAAGTGGGGATCGCCGGGGGGAACCGCGCGAAGCAGATTCTGGCCGAGGTGAATCTCACCGCGCTCGAGCATTCCGAGCGTGTCGGCCCAGGCAATGGCCTCGATCAGTTTCACCTGCACCTTGGGGAAGCGCGCCGAGAACTTGTGCAGAAAGCCGGAAATGACGCTTTCGATGAATTGCGGCGAAGCGGCCACCTTGAGGACGCCGGTATCCCCGAGCCGCAGCTGCTGCGCGCGCTCGCCGATCGCGCTGGCATAGCCCAGCAGGCCACGGCAATCGGCCAGCAGTTGCTCGCCCGCCCCGGTCAGCACCAGGCGACGCCCCACGCGATCGAAGAGCACCAGGCCGAGATCCTGCTCGAGGCTGCCGATCTGGCGAGAGAGCGCGGGCTGGGCAATGCGCAGGCGGGCCGCCGCCTTGGAGACAGTCCCCAACTCGACCACCGTCACGAAGGTCCGCACCTGCTGCAGGTTCATGCCTTTCTATATGCCGGTTCGGCATGAATTGTTAGAGTATATATGTATTGGACGTGAATGACGGAGTTCGGCACTGATACGGGGAGGCTCAACTTTGGGGAGGCTCCACGAGACCTCGCCGAGCCTCGCAATGTCCAGGAGGCATCCGATGCAGGATCCAGCCGTTCGCGGTCATGCCGTGGTGGTGCAGCCCGGCAGCGGCCCGTCCTATTGGCAACCGGTGCCGGCCAACGGCCACGCCGACCCCATGCTGTTTCCGGCGAACACCGGCTTCGAGGGCTTGTCCATGGGGTTCCAGACGGTGGCGCCCAGGTGCCGCGTCCGCGCGCATTCGCATGGCGACCAGATCGAGCTCCAGATCTGCTTCCGCGGCCAAGGCCGCGTGATGGTCGAGGGCGTCGCGCATCCGCTCGTCCCGGGCACCGCGTGCTTCCTCGGGTATGGCGTGAAGCACGAGATCATCAACGAGAGCGACGACGAGCTGGTCATGATCTGGGTGATCTCGCCGCCGGGCCTCGAGGCGTTCTTCCAGGATATCGGCCGGCCGCGCCAGGCCAGCGACCAGCCACCCGAGCCCTTCGCACGCCCCGCCGACGTCGTCGCCATCGAGCGGAGCATGGGCATGAACGACACGGTCGCCTGAGGAGACCCGCCCCCGGCACGCTGTTTCACCGCGACGATATCGTAGGGTGAATGCGCGGCGCGCTGGTGACGGGCCGCTCTCTGGGACAATCTCCGGCGTTCAGCGGCGGCCCCCACGACAAGGGTGATTTGACTCGCTGATGTTTTTTATATATTACATACTGCACTTTATATATAAGAAACATGTGGCTGGGATGGGAAATGGGAGAGTGCCGGATAGCAGCGCGACGCTGGCACCCGTTCTTTCGGTTGCCGGCTTGCGCAAGAGCTTCGGCCCGGTCGAGGTATTGCGAGGCGTCGACCTTGCGCTCTATCCCGGCGAGGTCTTAGCCGTCGTCGGAGACAACGGCGCCGGGAAGTCGACGTTGGTGAAGCACATCTCCGGCGTCTATCGCCCGGATGCGGGCGAGTTGCATCTCACGGGCACCCCGCTCAATCTCGGCTCGCCTCATGATGCGCGTGCGCGCGGCATCGAGACCGTCTATCAGGACCTGGCGCTCGCAGACGACCTTTCGATCGGCGCCAACATCTTCCTCGGGCGCGAGCCGATGCGGCGCTTCCTCGGCATCCTGCCTTACATCGACGATCGCGCGATCCGGCGCGAGACCGCAGACCTGCTGCGCCGAATCCGCAGCGAGATCCCCGCGGAAGCGCGCACGGTCGCGCGACTTTCCGGCGGCCAGCGCCAGGCGGTCGCGATCGCCCGAGCCATCTATTGGCAGGCCAAGGTCGTGCTGATGGACGAGCCGACCGCGGCGCTCGCGGTCATGGAGCGTGAGCGCGTGATCCATCACGCCCGCGACCTCGCCGCCCACGGCGTCGGCGTCATCTATATCGGCCACAACCTCACCGAGATCCTGCAGGTCGCCGACCGCATCGCGGTGATGTTCCGCGGCCGCATCGTCCACCTCACGGCAGCAGGAGAGACCGACCAGGAGACACTCATCAAGTACATGACGGGCTACAGCGACCGAGGATCCAACAACGCGGAACAAGCAGCCTGAGCGCTGCGCAACACGGGAGGAGACACATGCAACGCAAGACAGTATTGGCCGCTTCGTTGGCGGCATTCGCCCTCATGGGCGTGAACGCCGCCAAGGCCGAGGACACGATCGCCGTCATCGTGAAGGCGACCACCTCGGAATACTGGCAATGGGTGTTCAAGGGGGCCGAGGATGCGGGCAAGCAGCTCGGCGTCAAAGTCGACAAGCTGGGCACGCCGAAGGACGACGCCGCCGGCCAGATCGCAGTGCTGGAAAGCGCCGCCGGCTCCAAGCCCGCGGCCATCGTCATCTCGCCGACCATCTTCGAGGCGCTCGGCGACCCGATCGCACAGGTCTCGGATTCCGGGATCCCGGTCGTGGTCATCGATTCCGGCGCGAAGACCGACAAATACGCCGCCTTCCTGACCACGAACAACGAAGCCGGCGGCAAGGCGGCGGCCGATGCGATGGCGCAATGCATCAAGGAGCGCACCGGCAAGGTTTCAGGCAAGGTCGGTTACATCACTGCGATGGCGGGCCATGAATCCCTCGACTCCCGGGACAAGGGATTCGTCGAGGGGGTGAAGGCCTATCCGGACCTGAAGCAAATCGGCAATCGCGTCGCCAACAACGAAGAGGCGGAGGGTATGAGTCTCGCCGCCGACATGATCACCAAGGATCCCGATCTCGTCGGCATCTTCGCCGACAATGCGCAGATGGGCACCGGTGCCGGCGCCTCGATCGCCGAGCAGAAGCTTGGCTCCAAGGTCTGCCTGGTCGCCTTCGACTCCGATGCGGGCGAGGTCGAGCATCTGAAGGACGGCTCGATCTACGCCCTCATCATCCAGGATCCCTACATGATGGGCTTCGGCGGCGTCTGGTACGGCTACGCCGCGGCGCATGGCGCGCGCCTGCCGAAGAACGTCGATACCGGAGTCGGCACCGTGACCAAGGCCAATATGGACGACCCGAAGCTCGCCGGCCTGCTCGACGTCAACAAGCGCAAGCTCAGTCCTTTCGTCGGGCAGTAAGCCCGCGATTGATGTTCCCTGACGGCCGGGCCCTTCCTGCGCCGGGGCCCGGCCGGCCCTCTGACGGCAATACCATGACGGAACAGCTGGCCTTGTCACATTCCCCGGAGACGAGAGGCGGATCCATGCACTCGCTGGTCCGCCGCCTGCCGATCGAGACCTATGTGATCTCGTTCACGATCGCACTCTGGATCGTCCTCTCCATCGCCACGCCGAACTTCCTCACCGAGAACAACATCAGCAACATGATGCGCCAGACCTCGATCGCCGCGATCGTGGCGACCGGCGTCATGTGCACGATCATCATAGCCGGCATCGATCTCTCGGTCGGCTCGGTGGTCGCGTTCTGCGGCGTCGCCTTCGCGCAGATGTCGGCGCATGGGATCGGCCTCGCGCCGGCCGCGGCCCTCACCTTGCTGGCGGGCCTTGCGGTCGGCGTCACCAATGCCGTCGCCATCGGGCGCCTGGGCATCCCGGCCTTCATCGTCACGCTGGCGGGACTGCAGGTCTATCGCGGTCTTGCTCTGCTGCTCTCCGGCGGCATGACGGTCGGCGGCCTGCCGCCGGCGGTGAAGGATTTTGCCCGCGGCACGACCGGCCTCCCCAATCTGTTCTGGGCGATGCTCGCCGTCGCCATCGTCGTCCACTACCTGCTGCGCTACACCCGGACCGGACGGTATCTCTATGCCATGGGATCGAATGCCGAGGCCGCCCGTCGGCAGGGCATTAACACGTTCCGCATGACGCTGGTCGCCTACGTGATGAGCTCGGGCCTTGCTGCGCTCGGTGGCCTGCTTCTCGTGTCGCGGCTCAGCATCGCCTCGCCGTCCATGGCAAACGCTTACGAGCTTCAGGCCATCGCGGCCGCGGTGGTCGGCGGCGCCAGCCTGTTCGGCGGCCGAGGGACGGTGCTCGGCACCGTGGTCGGCGCGGTCCTGTTCACGACCATGAGCAACGCCGCGGTCCTGCTCGATGTCGACCCGTTCTGGGAGATGGTGCTGGAAGGGTTGCTGATCGCCCTTGTGGTTTATCTCGACAACCTGCAGAAAAGACGCCAGTCAGGTGCATAATTTAGCGGGCGGCGAGTGAGCCCGATCCCCAGCGGCGAAGAGAATCATGCAAGCAGTCGTGTGCCGGCAACCCGGCGAAGTCGCGCTCGAAGAACGTCCGGATCCCGTCCGGGGTGAATCGGAGGTCCTGGTCGGCGTTCGCCGCATCGGTCTCTGCGGTACCGATTTCCACATCTTCGAGGGCAGCCACCCTTATCTCGCGTACCCCCGCATCATCGGCCATGAATTCTCCGGTGAGGTCCTGGAAGTGCCGGCGGGGAGCGCGCTGCGGCGCGGCGAGACCGTCGTCGTCAACCCTTACGTATCCTGTGGCACCTGCATCGCCTGCCGCAACGGCAAGCCGAATTGCTGCGTGCGGATCGCCGTGCTCGGCGTGCATCGCGACGGCGGCTGCTGCGAGCGCATCAGCGTGCCGGCCGGGAATCTCTATCCCGCGCGCGGCCTGACCGTCGATCAGGCGGCGAGCTGCGAGTTCCTGGCGATCGGCGCCCATGCCGTCGCGCGGGCGGCGGTGAAGCCGGGTCAGCGCACCCTGGTGATCGGCGCCGGGCCGATCGGCCTCGGGGCCGCCCTCTTCGCCGGAATCGCCGGCGCCGATGTCAGCATCATGGACCGCGACGCCGCGCGCCTCGCCTTCGCCCGGGAGAACGCCATCGCCCTGCGCTCGGTCGATGCCGGCCCGCGCACCGATGCAGAGGTCGCCGAGATCACCCAAGGCGAGGGCTTCGACCTGGTGTTCGACGCCACCGGGAACCGCGCCTCGATGGAGGGCGCCTTCCGCCATGTCGCCCATGGCGGCGCGCTGGTGCTGGTCAGCATCGTGAGCGACAACATCACCTTTTCCGATCCCGAGTTCCACAAGCGCGAGATGACGGTGATGGGCAGCCGCAACGCGACCCGCGCCGATTTCGAGTGCGTGATTGCAGCGATCGAGAGCGGCCGCGTGCCGCTCGACCGCCTGATCACCCACCGCACCAGCCTCGGCGGGACCGTGCTCGACCTGCCGCGCTGGACCACCGAGAAGGCCGGTCTGGTGAAGGCGCTGGTGGAGATAGGTTGATGCGCCGGATCATTCAGTTCGGCACCAGCCGCTTTCTCCAGGCGCATGCCGATCTCTTCATCCACGAAGCTCGGCTCGCCGGCCAGGATATCGGCCCGATCACGGTCGTGAAGACGACGCCGGGCGGCGATCGCGCCGGCCGTATCGCGGCACTGAAGCAAGGCCGGCCCTATCCGGTCCGCATCCGCGGGCTCGAGGCCGGCAAGGTCATCGACGCGACCGTCGAGGTCGCCAGCATCGATCGCGCCCTCGAAGCCCGGGACGAGTGGCCCGCCGTGGTCCGCTGCTTCGCCGAAGAGGCCGAGATTGCCATCTCCAATGTCGCCGAGGGCGGCTATCGTTTGGACGACGCGGATGCGCGCCACGACCCTGCCGGCGCCGTGCCGCCGCGCAGCTTCCCGGCGAAGCTGCTCGCCTTGTTGATCGCGCGCCATCGTGCCGGCGGGCGGCCGCTGCTGTTTCTCCCGACCGAACTGGTCTCCGGCAATGGCCGCGTGCTCCGCGGCATCCTGACGAAGCTTGCCGCCGACACCGCGCAATCGGAGGCATTCCGGACCTGGTTCGCACAAGCCGTGACCTTTGCCGATACGCTGGTGGATCGGATCGTCTCGGCGGAAATTCCGCCGATCGGCGCCGTCGCCGAGCCTTATGCGCTCTGGGCGATCCAGGCCGGCACGTTCGACGCGCCGATCCAGCATCCTTGCGTAAAGCTGGTCGAGAACCTCGAGCCCTATGAGCGGTTGAAGCTGCACATCCTCAATCTCGGCCACACGGTCATCACCGACCGCTGGCTGAAACAGCAGGGTGCAGCCGACCAGACCGTTCGCGGCACGCTGGAAGATCCTCGAGCGGCCAGCCATCTCAACGCGGTCTATGCCGAGGAAGTCCTGCCGGGCTTCGCCCTGCACGGCATGGGCCCCGAGGCAGAACGCTATGTCGCGACCACGCTGGAGCGGTTCCGAAATCCGTTCCTCGAGCACCGGCTGGCCGACATTTCGCAGAACCACGCGGTCAAGATCAAGAACCGCATCGCCGCCTTCATCGACTGGGTACGGCAGCGCGCCCCCGGATTCGCAGCGCCACGCCTGTCGGAACTGCTCGCTCCCTGATTCTTCCTGCTGCGTTGCACCGGGGCCGAGCTTCGCCGGACAGCCGTGAGACGGTTCAAACGATCGACCGCAGCAGGGTCTCGCGCGCCGAGGCGAGGTGCCGGCGACAGGCCTTCTCGATCTTCTCCGGATCACGCGTCTGCAGCGCCTTGATCGTGTCGAGATGCTCGGCGATGGCGACGGCATTGCGCTCGCGTTCGTCGGCCTTGTTCCACTGGTAGTGATAGTGGAAGATCAAGCTGATGACGTCGTGGAAATCTTCGATGAAGCGGTTCTTCGAGGCATCGTAGATCAGCCGGTGGAAGCGCTCATCCAGGCGCGAGAAGTCATGGTAACGGGTCTTGATATCCGCCAGCAGCGCTTGGTGTTCCTGCTCGATTGCCTTTAGCGCCTTCCAGGCCGGTGCATCGGCCGGCTGCTTGGCGAAGGCGAGAGCCGAGCGCAGCTCGAACAGCTCGCGGACCTCAAACAGCTCCAGCGCGAACTCCTTGTTGAAACCGCGAATCACCCAGCCTGAATTCTCCCGCTTCTCAACCAGCCCGAACCTGGTGAATCGGTTGAGATAGTCGCGGATGGCGATGGTCGAGACCTCAAACTCCCGGGCGAGCTCGGTGCCGTTGATCTGCTGGCCCGGCCGGCGGTCGCCGCGCAGGATCCATTCCAGGAACTTCTGCTCGACCTGGTCGGATGTGGCGACGGTGTCCTCGGTCGGGAAATAATCGCTCCGGCTCGGGCGTTTCTGGGTCTCGAGCCGGCTGCCGTCACGATGGACGATGCCGCGGCGTTCAAGCTCGGTGAGGCTCTTCCGGACCGTGGTCCGGCTGACACTCAGGATCTCGGCCAGCCGAGATTCCGATTCCAGGATGCAGCCCCGCCCCAGCACGCCCACATGGTCGAGCAAGGTGTTGAAGGACTTCTTGAAGACCGCATCGCTTTTCATCCGTCGATCATAGTCTACTTCCCAAGCTGAGAGGCTGAAAACCGATATCCTCATCTGTCTGAGATGAGCTTCTGGCGCAAAGCGGGCGGCAGCTCTTTCGCCGAGAACGACGCCTTCAGCCTACTATGCGCCTCAGTAGTCCCGCTCGCGCCGCCGGCCGCCTCCTGCCGAGAGGAAGCCCGCGTCGACCGGGCGAACTGGCTGCTGTGCGTCGATCGGTTGGACGAAGCCCTGGGCCTGGGAGGTGCGGGGCTCGGTGCTCTACGGGCTGAAGCGCTATGAGGAGGCGCTCGCCGCTTACCGGAAAGTCGATACCAACTACTATTGGATACCGGGCTTCATGGCGGCTTGCCATGGGCAGCTTGGCCAGAGGCCGGAGGCCGAGCGCGCGCTCGCTGATTTCCGCAGCACGACGCTCAACATGACCATCGGCACGCTCGCCGGACTCTCTCGCTATGTCGGTCCCGACTGGCTCGCACATCTCATCGATGGATTGCGCAAGGCCGGGATGCCGGAGTGAACGCGGATGGGATACCGGGCGGCCTCATCTGAGGCGACGCGCCAGCGCCCTATCTGACCGTGAAGATATCGTAGGTGACATGGCGGTCATCGGCGCGGTTGAGGGAAATGACCTTCCCGACCGCGACGATGTCGTTCAGCCAGGCATAGCTCGGGGCGGCCGTCTCGAAGGTCGGGGCGATGACGAAATGGACCTGGTCGGGGCCAAGCGTCTCGCCGGCGGCGAGGCGCGCGGCCGCATCGGCCGGCGCGGCGGCGGCACGACCCGCATAGCTCACGAAGACGATCGCGCCGTCATCGGTCCTGATGGAGAGACGCACGTCGAGTCGGCGCGCGCCGCCGGGCATGATGCGCAGCCAGTCACCGGACGGCGGGATGATCACGCCCCGGATCGACGGTCCCCTGACCCAGCCTCCGGACCGGACGTTGAAGATCTGGAAGTCTGCGTTGGCACCCTGCGGCGGATCAAGCGGCGCATGCAGCGTCATGACGTACTCGGTGGTGACTTGGGTGGAAGGGTGGCTCATTCCGATCCCCTGTGCTCCGTGTGGGCGAGAATGCGAAAACCCTCTTCCGGCCCCGGCGGGACGAAATGGGCGGTCACCGCGTGGAAGATATCATCGGAGACGGGACCCCAGTAGATGCCGGACGGCTTCTCGGCGTTCCGCTTGTGAATGTTGGCGAGGCACTGGTCATCGGTTGCCGCGATGACATGGAGGAGATGATCCGCTCCCGCAGCCTCGAACACGGTCCGCACCCATTGTCGACTGCGGGGCGTGTTGCCGGCGAAGTCGAACGCGACGGAAACGCCCAGGCGCAAGAGATTGCCGGCGAGAAGCGCGGCCAGCGGGCGGCACTTCGATGACGCCGCCTCGAAGTCCGCGAGCGAGCGGATCTCGAAGCCGAGCGTGACCAACCACTCATCCTCGCAGAACACGACAGCAGGCAGCGTTCGGCCGAGCTCGCGGGCGAGCGTCGTCTTTCCCGCTCCCGCCTTCCCGCAGATGAAATGCAGTGTCGCCATCGACGCATCGACTCCGATATCGTTCGCACAAGGGTCGAGCGCAAAGAATACCGTCGACGAGCCATCGGCCGTTAGGATTTCACCAGGGATCGAGCCGATCGCCGCACCCCGGCATGCTACGACGCTCGAAGTGCCGTTCGAAGTACCAGATCGATCCGCGGCCGGACAAGGCAAGCCGGTAGATGCCATGCCAATGGCCGGGCAGCAGCACCGGCATTTCCGGCTCTGCATCGCCGAGCCGAACACCGGGATCCGGCCGCAGGCAGCGCCGGATGAAGCGGCAGAGCGATTGCAGCCGGGCGCCCATCTCAGCGGCCCTCCGGATAGTCGGGACGCTCGAAGTACCAGGTGGAATCGCGATAGCACCGGCCGAGATAGTGCGTAGCGGACAAGGGGCCCGGGCCGAGGACCGGTGCAATCCAGTCGGCATTCCCGCCGCCGAACCGCATCCGCGGTTCCCGCCGTACCAGGTCCCGCATGGCATCCCGCAATCTCTTGAACAGGTCCTGCATCTCCGCCTCCCGCGTCTTGTTTCGAGAGCGAGCGTGACGGATCGGCGTGAAGCCGACCGGAAACGGGACGGCCTAAAGGATGTCTCCAGCGTGAAATCGTCGTAAAATCGGCGCTTCGAGGGTGGATGGGGCCGTGCATTGGCATCGTGCAGCCTGACATTGATGGGCGGACTGGCGCTGCGATCCGCGGATGGCGGGGACTTGCCCCTGTCGACGCGGAAGGACCGGCTGCTGCTGGCCTATCTGGCGCTGAACGCGAGCCGGCCCCTGAAGCGGGACCGGCTGGCCGGCTTGCTGTGGGGAGACCGGGGCGAGGCCCAGGCGCGGGATTCCCTGCGCCAATCGCTGGCCGCCATCCGCCAGGCGTTCCGGCGTGTTGCGCTCGATCCGATCGGTTCGGAGCGGGAATCCCTCAGCTTCGATCCGACCGGCATTTCGATCGATGCCGTCGACTTCGAGCGCCTGACGGCCGAGGCGGGATCGGGACCCGAGGCGGCGGCGCTTTACCAGGGCGCCCTGCTGGACGGCATCGACGGCCTGACGCCGGAATTCGAGGCCTGGGTCGCTCCCGAGCGGGAGCGTCTTGCCGCCCTCGCCGTCCGGCTGCTGGAGCGGATCGTGGGAGCCGCCGGATCTGAGGACGTCGCGACCCGCCTCGCGCGCCAATTGGTAGCACAGGATCCGTTGTGCGAGCCGGCCTATCGCGCCTTGATGCGGATTCACGTGAGGAACGGCGAGCGTGCCGCCGCCCTGAAGATCTATGCGACGTGCCGCGACGTGCTGAAGAAGGAGCTCGACACGGCGCCGGATGCGCAGACCGAGAGGCTCTATCAGGAGCTCTTGGGCGATCGTCCCGGTGCGAGTCCGCCGGTCAAGGAAGCCGCAACGCCCGTCGTCCGGCCGTCGCTGGCGGTCCTGCCCTTCACCAACATGAGCGCCGATCCGGAGCAGGAGTATTTCAGCGACGGCATCACCGAGGACATCATCACCGAGCTGGCGCGCTTCCGCTCGCTCAGCGTGGTCGCCAGGAACTCCTCCTTCGTCTTCAAGGGCAAGGCCATCAAGGTCCAGGATGTCGCCAAGGAGCTCGGTGCCGGCTACGTCATCGAAGGCAGCGTGCGCAAGGCCGGCGGCCGCATCCGCATCACCGTCCAGTTGATCGACGCCGCGGACGGCAGGCATGTCTGGGCGGAACGCTATGACCGGCCCGCGGACGATGTGTTTGCCATCCAGGACGAGGTGGTGCGGACCGTGGTCGCGACGCTGGCAGGGCGCGTCGAGGCGGCCAGGGCCGAAGTCCTGCGCCGCCGGCCGACGGCGAGCCTTTCCGCCTATGAATGCGTCCTGCGCGGCAACGCGCTGCCGGTCGGCGATCCAGCCCAGGAGGCCGTTGCTCACCAGTTGTTCCAGCAGGCCATCGCCCTCGACCCGGACTATGCCAGGGCGAACGCGCTGCTGGCCATGACTCATGCGACGCGCTGGCTCGATCGGACGGACGAGTCGCGCGAGGGGCTGGAGCGCGCCTTCGAACTGGCGACGCGCGCCATCACGCTCGACGACCAGGATGCCGTGGGCCACATGGCCCTCACCTTCGTCCAGCTCTGCCGCCAGCGCCACGACGAGGCGGAGTTCCATGCCCGGAAGGCGGTGGCGCTCAATCCGAACCGGCCGAACGCGCTCGCCGTAATGGCTGATCTCCTGACCGTCACCGGCCGCGCCGACGAGGCGGTGGTGGTGATCGCGGAGGCGATGCAGCTCGATCCGCATCATCCCGCCTGGTACTGGCTGATACTGGGGTTGGCGCACTTCGCGGCACGGCGCTATGCGGAGGCGGTCACCGCCATCCGGCATCGCCCGACCCTGCAGCAGGTGGATTACGTCTATCTCGCGGCCTGCTACGCGCAACTGGGCGATGCGCCGGGGATGCACGCCGCCGCCGCCGAGATCCTGCGTCTGCGGCCGGATTTCTCCGCAACCGCGTTTGCAACCCGGGAGTATTTCAAGCACGCGGCGGACCGCGAGCATCTTCTGAGCAGCCTGCGCAAGGCCGGGTTGCCGGAATGAACAGCCCGCGACTCCAGGTGCGCGAGGCGACGGAGGCGGACCTCGGCGCGCTGACCGCCATGACGCGCGAGTTCAACGACTATCTCGACGCCCTCGGTGGCGCCGCTCCATCGCCGGATGCCGACGCCATCGCCGCCGCCGCCATGGGCCGTCTGCGCAACATGGCCTTCGGTCCCCGGCCGCTCTGCACCGTTCTCATTGCCGAGCTGGACGGCGAGCCGGTGGGCTATGTCAATTACTTCGTCGGCGTATTCATGGACGATGCCACTCCGGCAGTCCACGTTGCCGATTTCTTCGTCAGCAAGCGGCATCGGCGGCGCGGCGCCGGAAGGGTGCTGATGCTGGAGGCGCGCCGAATCGCGGAGGGTCTCGGTGCCTCGCGGATGCTTTGGACGGTGTGGCGCAGGAACGAGGAGGCGATCCGGTTCTATGAAGAGCTCGGCGCCGAGCTGGAGCCGCACGACGGAGCGGTCCTGATGCAATGGCTGATCAAGCCGTAAGGCGCGTTAGCTTTCTCCATGTCTTAGCGCTCCCAGCCTTCCACGAACGGAAATCGCTCCGCCCAGAAGGCCGCAAGCCGCGGCTCGGCGTCGACGCGGCGGACGGTCTCCGCCAGTCCGGGTGCGGCGTCATAGAAACGCCGGCGCGCGGGCGTCCAGCGCGAAGCCGTCGCCACATAGAGGTCGAGCACCGACAGGGTGTCGCCGAGAATGTAGCGGCCGGGACGGACCTCGCGCGCCATGACGCCCCAGCAATGGGCGATGCGGTCTGCCAGCCGAGACTTGACCGTGGCGTGGTCCTCGGCGCGGTCGACGACGCGCGAAGGGTCGTCGGCGACCCAATAAAGCGCATAGATGGCCGATGAGACGAATGTCATCCAGCGCAGATAGGCCGCCCGTGCAACATCGCCCACGGCCGGCGCCAACCGCGTCTTAGGATAGGCATCGGCCAGCCAGATCAGGATCGCGGCGCTTTCGGTCATCAGCTCCCCGGATGGGAGCGCCAGCGCCGGAACCTGCAGCATGGGGTTGATGCCGGCGAGCGCGCCGGCCCGCTCGCGGCTCTCCCAAGGCGCGCATTCCTCGACGCGATAGGGCAGGTCGAGCAGCGTGAGGACGGCTTCGATCGGGACCGATCCCGAGCCCGCGGCTCCGTAGACAACGTATGTCTCATTCATGATCCGGACCTTGAGATGTCGCGTAGGCCCTAAGGAGTCGTCGCCGCGAGCTTTTCGAGGCTGTCGAGGATCGCCGCGGTTTGCCGGCAGTCCGCGAGGCCCCGCTTGCAGACGAAGTGGAGCCTCCGGGTTTCCCCGGACCGGGCATGCGGCCCGCGAACCCTGATCAAGGTCAGATCCCCGTACGGCCCACCGCCAAGGCGGATCAGGCAGTCGATTTCGTCGGTCCTGACGCGCTCCACATCCGACGTCTCGATGACGTCTCGGACATGCGGCCTCAAGAGATCGTCATGCAGGGGCCATTTCGGCGGCAGCAGCGCCGCCGCCTTGGGACAAATGCCGACGGCGAACTTCTTTGCATTGATGTCCGGCGCGATCTCCTCGGTTGCGTCGGTCAGCTCTTCGAAGACCTTCGTGATCTTCGGGAGGTAGGTCTCGCCCTTGGGCGTGAGCAGCAGCCCGTGCGGCAAGCGTCGAAAGAGCGCGACGCCCAGCGACTGTTCCAGCTTCCGGACCTGCTGGCTCACCGCGCCCGCGGTGACGCCGAGCTCGGTCGCCGCCGTCTTGAAGCTCAAATGCCGGGCCGCGGCTTCGAACGCACGCAAGGTGTTCAGGGATGGTAGCCGATATGACATGCCGGAAAGGCTAGCACATGAGCTTCGGGGGAAGAACGCGTCGAGACCGAGAATTTCTAGGCCTGCGGCGCAGCCCTTCTCTGTTGAGATAGGACATCGACGGTCCATAGAATCGGCGGTCGATATATTTGGCGGAGTGTCATGACCAACGATCTGACCGGAAGAAAGCCGATCTACGATCCCCAGGACTTGGAGCGGGCGCTGGTCGCCAGGGAGAACGCCGGCGATGTCGACGGCATGACCGCCTTGTTCACGCCGGACGCGGTGATCGACCTGGGTGACGGACGGCTGGTGCGCGGCAAGGAGGCCATTCGCGCGTTCTTCACCAAGCTCCAGGTAACCGGGCTGGGACCGGACGGGCGAAGGTTCAAGCTCGGCGAGCAACGCCCGACGCTGATTTGCGGCGATCTCGCCCTCACCTCCACGCGCAGCATCGACGGCGACATCACCTCCGAGGTGGCGCAACGCCAGGACGACGGAACCTGGCTTTGGGTGATCGACCGGTGGTCCGTCGACTGGTGACAGAGGCGCCCGTTGATTCAGGCACCTGGCGATTCAATGGCCGCCGGCCTGGCGGCAGCAATGATGCGCCGCCGCGAATTCCTCGGCGCTTTGCCCCGACCCGTCCTGACACGCGCTGAGGCATAGCGTCGTGACGGTGAGGAAGAAGAGGCCGCCGATCCGCAGCCTGGCGAGGACGGCCGCGTTGTGGCGGCCGCCGGTTCCGATCGAGAAGACGCGCATAGGCTGTCCTCCATGCTCTTGACGTCGATCGATCGGCGGAGACTGCGCCTGAGGCGCGGCGGCCGATACCCTTCCGGGTATAGGCCGTGCCATCGATCCGAATAGCCGGCAGGATGGCGTCATCGCGCCGGGCTGGCCAGTAGACGTTGGTATCGGCGATCCCGCGCGACCGCGCGAGGGCCGCCGGTCACTCCATGTCCGTCGCGACGCTGGAGCGTGTTTCGCTGCTGAATGCCGAGCCGCGCGCGATGAAGCAGGTGATTCTCAACCAGCTGTCGAACGCCATAGAATGCACACCATCGGGCGGAAGGATTTCGATCGCGATCCGGCAGAGCACGTCGGGTCTCGCATTCTCCGTATCCGATACGGGTGTCGGGATTTCCGCCGATGGTCTGCAAAAGGCATTCGAGCCCTTCCAGCGGGGCGATTCAATGCTGGCAAAGAAGACCCAGGGTACGGGGCTGGGCCTTGCCATCAGCCACAAGCTCATGGAGTTGCACGGCGGCGACCTCATCTTAACGAGTGAGCCGGGCGTTGGCACGGTGGCGGTCGCCAGCTTTCCGAGCAGCAGATTGATGCGATGACCGCTATAATGGCGCATACCGCATCCGCGGCTCGCGCGGAGCGCCCGTCGGAAACACGGCCATGTGGCCGCTGGCCCACGAACTTGGCCGTCAAGGCTGAACCTCGCATGCTCGTCACGATCCGGGACATCGAATCGCTGAACGGCTTCAGCTCCAACCTGCAGTCGATGTATGCGTATTGGCTGACCAGGCGGGGAAACCGGCCAATGCCTCGGCGCTCGGACCTCGATCCGACGGAAATTCTGCCGCGTCTGCTGCCAGGCATTACCCTGGTGGATGTCGTTCCCGACCATCGCCGCTATGTGTATCGCCTGGTGGGCACGATGGAGGTGGAGGTCCGCGGTTACGACCCGACGGGAAGATCCGTCGGCGAGGCATATTTCGGAGAGAATGCCGAGGATGCGATGAGATGCTACGATCGCGTCGTTGAAACGCGCGCGCCGATTCTCGATCCGCTCCCGTTTCTCGAGCGACGGCGGGGCTATCGGGGCGCGGAAAGCCTCTTCCTGCCCCTGTCGAACGACGGCATCGCGGTCAACATGATCCTTGTCTTCTTCGACCCGGACGCGGTCGAACGGTTCCCGCGCTCGGAGTGATCAGCGCGGTTGGAGACGCGTGATTCGTCCTCCACGCCGGTGTGGTGCTGCGGTTTTAGCTTGGCCAACCGCTTTGAACACGCCAAATTCCGGTTGAAAGGTCAGAAGTTCCGAGAGAGGCCAGGGCCGTGCAGGCGGCGTGCGTTCCAACCAGCGTGATCTATCGGAAACCCTCGGTCGAAAGTGCGGGCGGGGTGGTGGCGGCGCAGTCGCGGGACGCGGCGGCGGCGGGCGCCCGCATCCTGGCCGCCGGCGGACACGCGGTGGACGCCGCGGTGGCGACCAGCCTCGCTTTGGGCGCGACGGAGCCCTGGATGAGCGGTCTCGGCGGCGGCGGCTTCGCCACCATCTGGGACGCAAAGCGCCGGGAGATCCGCTGCCTCGATTTCGGCATGGTGGCGCCCGCGGCCCTGGACCCGGCCGACTATCCGCTGACCGGCAAACCGACCGAGGAAGGGTTCTTCGGCTGGCCGGGCGTGGTCGATGACCGGAACATCATGGGCCCCACTTCCATCGCGACGCCCGGCCTGCTGGCGGGGCTCGGCCTCGCGCACAAGACTTTCGGAAGATTGCCCTGGGCCGATCTGGCGCAACCGGCCATCGCCTTGGCCGATCGCGGCCTGACGCTCGACTGGTACGGCATGGTTTCGATCGCGGTCGAATCGAAGCTGCTGGCGAAGTTCGCGGAGACCCGGAAGACCTATCTCCGGGAGGACCGCGTCCCGCAGCCGGCCGGTGACGGCGCGCCGGCCTTCCTGAAGCTGGGTCGATTGAGCGAGACGCTGCGGCGGCTGGCGGCGGACGGGCCCGACGCGTTCTATGCCGGCGAGATCGGCCGGGCGCTGATCCAGGATCTCGGCGCGATGGGCTGCCGGCTCTCGCAGCAGGACCTCACCGGCTATCAGGCGCGCTTCATCGATCCGGTCGAGGTCGCCTATCGCGATGCGCGGATCTTCGCGCCGTCGGGGCTGACCGCGGGGCCGACCCTCGCTTGCGTGCTCGGCGGATGGGCGAGGAACCTGCCGCCCGCCACAGACGCGCCGAAGGCGGCGCACTATCGTGTCTATGCCGCGGAGCTGGACCAGGCCTATCGCGACCGCCTCGCCAACATGGGCGAGCAGAAGAAAGAGCCGCGCGAGACCTGCACCAGCCATTTCAATGTGGTCGACCGGGAGGGGAACGTCGTCGCCTGGACGCAGACCCTGCTGTCGCGCTTCGGCTCCTTCGTCATGTCGCCCTCGACCGGCATCCTCATGAACAACGGCGTCATGTGGTTCGATCCCGTGCCGGGCAAGCCGAACTCGATCCGCGGCGGCGCGAAGCCTCTCAGCAACATGTGCCCGACCATCGCGCTTTCGGATCGCCTGGGCGCGGTCGGCATCGGCGCTTCGGGCGGGCGCAAGATCATGCCCGCTGTCGCGCAGGTCCTGTCCTTTCTGGTGGATTTCGGCCTGGACCTCGACCGCGCGTTTCACACGCCGCGCATCGATGTCTCGGGCCCGGGCGTCGCCCTGGTGGATCGCCGGCTGGGCGCGCAAACGCTGGAAGCTATCGCCAAGAGTGGAAGCCCGGAGGCGATGACCGCCACATTCGCCGATCTCGCGCCCTATCCGGCGCAGTTCGCCAATCCCAGCGCCGTGCAGGCATCGCCGGATCGGAAATTTAGCGGCGCCGCCGATCTCGCCTCCGCCTGGTCCGGCGCGGTGTCCGAGACGGATGTGACCGGGTTGGCCTGACTAGCCTGATACTCCGGTATCGCGGCGATCCCGACGCCAGGTGCGCCCGGTCAATGCGGTGAGTGCGAGTGTCGCGGCGACGAAGGCCAGGGTGATACCCCACTCGCTGGATCCGGTGCCCGCATCGGGATCGACTTCGAAAATCCCTTCGATCCAATCCGGCCAAGCGAAGGTGAGAACGGTCAGCGCGGCGCTGATGACCGAGAGCGAGAGCTCAACCCAGAACGCGGCAGACATCTGTCGCTGCATGCTGCTCCTCCTGTTTGTAAGGTTCGCACTCTTCAACAGGATTGAAACATGGGCCGCGAAACCGCGGAAGCCGGAATCAAGCCGTGTTGAGGAAATGATTGTAACTGAAGCGGTCCCCATGGTGTGGGCGGGCTCTGCCTGACTGTGTCGATCAACACAGTGACGCTCCTCCGGCTTGCAACGGTCGGCAGACGGGATCATGGTTCGACCGCATATCTTGCAATTCTTGCAATGCCCGGCGTCAGACAACAGCCATGCTGGCAGACCTTGCCAGTGCAGCGGCTGCGTGACCCGGATTGTGCGTATGGCCTCTCAAGCTTGAATTGACCGCGTCAGGTCTGAACAGTTTTGGAGCCGCACATGGACTTCGTGGAACGACTCTTCGGCATCTCGCCCGACAACGGCTCAGGCACGTTCGAGGCGCTCATCCTCCTCGCCATCACCGTTGTGATCGCGGCCGCGTATTGGGTCCGACGACAGCGCAACCGCGGCCTACGCGACAGATAGCCTTAAGAAGCGAAGGCGCCGCGGAAGCGTGACGCCCGCTCTCTCGTCACGCGCATTCCTTTAACGGGGAGGACTGGACATGAACATCCAGGTCACGCACGGCGCCAGCGTCAACAACGCGCACAGCGAGTCGTCGCTCGCCATCAATCCGAACAATCCGATGCAGGTCGTTGCCGCATCGAAGAAGTTCAACAACATCCACACCTACGACTTCATCCTCGCCACGGAATACTCGACCGACGGCGGCGCCACCTGGCATGACTCGACAGCGCTGGGCATGGTCGGCTTCACCGTGATGACGGATCCGACCTTGGCCTGGGACGACCAGAACAACGTCTATCTCCTCGGCCTCTCCGGCACCAACCCGCCGGAATGGGACGCGATCGGCATGGTGGTCTACAAGTCGACGGACGGCGGCAAGACCTGGAGCGCGCCGAAGCCGATCCACAACAGCGCGGGCGATGACAAGCAGTGGCTGGCCGGCGACACCAATCCCGCGAGCCCCTTCCACGGCCGGGTCTACGGCGTCTGGGACGAAACCTCAACCGGCCAGATCTTCTTTGCGCGGACCAAGGATCACGGCGCCAACTGGGTGGGGCCGGGCGCAGCCGCGTCTCCGCCGGTGGGGCCGATCAGCAGCGGCTCGGTCTTCCCCGAGATCAACGTGGCGCAGGACGGCACCATCTACGTCGCCTCGATCGCCGGAAGCACCATCAAGCTGATGATCTCGACGGATGGCGGCGACACCTTCCAGCCGACCGCCGACCCGGCGACGGGGATCTCGCCTTTGGGTCCGCCGCTCCCTTCCGCCGGCGGCTTTCCGGTTTTCCCCGGCGGCAATTTCCGCGTCATCACCGATCCGACCTGCTGCGCATTCGGCAACATGGTGATCGTCGCCTGGGCCGACCTGCGCGAGGGCGTGTCGCGCATCTACTACGCGCTGTCGAACGACCGCGGCGCACACTGGACGACGGGCGCCTCGGGGCATCCGCTCCTGGCCGTGTCCTTGCCGTCGAACTTCCAGCACTTCCATCCGCAGATCGTGGTCGATCCCTTCGGCGCGGTCGGCTGTTCGTTCTACGAGTTCGGGCCGAAGCCATCGACCAATCTCGTCGACCTCATCATGGCCCAGTCCTTCGACGGCGGCAGCTCGTTCATCCACTTCACCGTGACCGATCAGCCCTGGGACCCGACCATCGATGCGCCCTGGAGCCACGGCAATTCGGCGGTGACCTTCATCGGCGACTATATGGGGCTCGATGCCAGCTCCCGGGGATTCTTCCCGCTCTGGACCGACACCCGCACCGGGATCCAGGAGCTCTTTACCTCCGGCGTGCCCGAGCGGCGCCTGCAGATCATCGTCGAGCGCTCGACCATCGGCCAGGACGAGGTCGATGCGCGGCGCCTGATGGCCGGCGGCGGGGATGCGATCATTCCGAACGCGTTCCGCGTGGTCGTGGACGGGTACAACGCGGCCCAGCTCGGTATCTCCGGTTCCGGAACCACGCTGAACGTCGCATCGCCGTCGGCGGGGATGACGATCCATTGCTCGGGCAACGTGTCGGCCACCGGAGGATACGGCGCCGCGATCCAGCGGTTCACCTTCAACTACGACATCAACTTCGGCACGAACCCGTCCGATCCGGCCTTCAACTTCCCCGCGGCGACCAAGTTCCTGACGCTGAACGCGGCGATCGCCGAGGTCTCCGGCTCGGCCCAGATCGAGCTCATCAAGCAGCCCGATCCCTTCATGCTGCACGGCGATCCGACCTGGCTCAGCGTCGATCTGCGGACCTTCGTGGTCCGGCCGGGCGACGTGAAGTTCGGCGTCACCATGGGATCCGGCGCCGCCGATGCGCCGAATTTCATCCAGCACGTGGCGAAGGCACTGTCGAACGGCAACGGCAGCGCCGGCGGCCAGTCCTTCGACGACCCCGCCGTGCTGTCGCCCGACGAAGAGCAATCGGCGCTCTTCGTCTTCCCGCAGGACCAAAACCACAGACCGGTCTTCAACTTCGCGCTGGCGCGCGTGCGCTATATCGGCCTGATCGGCGCGGCGAACGTCCGGGTGTTCTTCAGGCTGTTCAACGCCCAGACCACGTCCGGGGTCTACGACTTCCCGCCGGGCCACCGCTATCGCCGCGTGACCAACACCCACGGCGATCCGATCCCCCTGCCCGGCATCCAGGGCAGCGACTATTCGACCATGCCGTTCTTCGCGTTGCCGCGGATCAATTCCGCCAGCGCCGGCATGAACACCCAGACCGACTCCCACGTCGTCTCCGGCGTGAAGCTGGGCAACATCCAGACCATCACGGCCCATGCGAACGGGACGGAGGTGGACACCTTCTTCGGCTGCTGGCTGGACATCAACCAGTCGACGCCGGTGCTGCCGGCGCAAGTCGACACCGTCCATCCCGACGGGCCGTACCTGAGCGCATCGAATCCGCCGCTGCCGATCCAGCAGGCGATCTTGAGGAACCGGCACCAGTGCCTCATCGCCGAGGTCGCCTTCGATCCGATCTCGATCCCCGTGGGCAAGGATCCGTCGAACTGGGACAAGCTGGCGCAGCGCAACCTGGCCTGGAGCGACATCGGCTCGGCAACCGCCGTCACCACCTTCGAGGTCCGGCCGACGCCGGCGGGGCTCGCCGTCGGGCAGACCGTCGACGAGCTGATGATCGACTGGGGTGCGACACCGCACGGCAGCACCGCCATGATCTATCTGCCGGAGGCGTCGGCCGACGAGATGCTGCGGCTGGCCGGGCGGATGTATGTCAGCCACGGGCTCAGTCGGGTGGACGATCACACGCTGAAATGCCAGACCGGCGGCATCAGCTATCTGCCGATCCCGGCCGGCTCCGACATCGACTATGCGGGACTGCTCACCATCGAGCCGCCGTCACCTGACTGGCACGGCAGGTCCTTCACCGTGGTGGTCCGGCAGGTGACCAACGCCTACGGCGCGATCCTGAAAGGCGAGATCGAGAAGCCGCGGCCTGCCGCCGAGGCGACCGGCCGGCGAAAGGCCGCCCAAAAGGGCGGTGACCTCGATCCCAGCCAGGAAGGCAGCCTGGAGGCGGGCGGCCGCGGCGGCATCCGGGCGCGGTACACGCAATGGCGCAAGGTGATGGGCGCCTTCCAGCTCACCGTCCCGGTGAAGGAGAAGGCGCAGCTGCTGCCGATCGAGGAGCGCACGCTGGCCGTGCTGCGCTGGGTCGGGGAAGCGATTCCCGCCGGCACCCGCTGGCATTCCGTGTTCCGTCGCTATCTCGACGTCATCGCTGGCCGGGTGAAATCCTTCGGCGGCGATCCCGGGAAGATCAAACCTTCGCCGACCGGTACCGTCGGCGGGGACCACGATCATGGAGGCGGTCACGGTGGGCACGGAGATCACGACCACGACGGGCGTTTCCATCACACCGGCAAGATCAGCGGGCTGATCTTCGACCACTTCGGCGACTTCGAGGGATTCATGCTCGAGACCGAGCACGGCAGCCACCGCTACCACAGTCGCGAGAAGGATCTCGAGCGGCTGGTCAGGGAGGCCTGGCGCGAGCGGTTGCGGGTGGGCGTCCGGTCCGGGGACGGTGAACACGTCATTGCCGTCGCCGTGTTGACCCCGCCGGTGATTTTCCGGCACGACCACGAGGAGCATTGAGGCGCGGTGGCGGCGCGGGGCGGACGAAACCGCCCCGCAGCCGGTCCGTCCCTCAATCCGTCCTAGGCCAATCCCGTCAGCTTCATGCTGAGGTCGCGGAGCTTGCGGCGGGCCTCGCGGTCATAGGCCTGGGCGTTGGCACGGGATTCCCCCTGGACGTCGAAGTACTTGCCGGAGACGGCCTCCACCGGCTTCGTGACGAGCGCGATCACGGCATCGGCGCCGGTATCGACCGAGTTCAGCGGCTGGATGCCGCTGCCCCGGACCATCGTCGTGTCCATATAGGTCGCGGGGTGGAGCGTCGCGGTCGTCACCTTGGTGCCCTTAAGCTCCTCCGCCATGTCGAAGGTGAACAGGATCTGGGCGAGCTTGCTCTGGCGGTAGGCGAGCATCCCCTCATAGCCACGCTCCAGCATGACATTGCCGAAATCGACCGGCGCCTGGCCGGCCGAGGCGACGTTGATGATCCTGGAGCGCCGCTCCTTCCCAAGGCAGGGCAGCAACATCCGGGTCAATAGGAAAGGCGCCAGGTAGTTCACGGCGAAGGTCAGCTCGAACCCGTCCTCGCTCTCGCGCCGCGATCCATCGAGGGCGATCCCGGCATTGTTGATGAGGACATCGATCTGCCGATGCGCGGCGGCGATCTTCTCGGCCAGTTGCCGGACCGCCTGCAACGAGGCGAAATCCGCCTGGTAGAAGGTCGCGCCGCCGCCGGCAGCCTCGACCGTCTTCGCGACCTCGCGGCCCCGGGCTGCATCGCGGCCATGGAGGAGAAGATGCATGTCGGGAGAAGCGAGCTTCTCCGCCACCCGCCGGCCGAGGCCGTCCGTCGCGCCAGTGATCAGTACGACGTTCTGCGCCATGCGCCCCTCCGGCTTCGATTTCGATCCCAGAGCTATATTTGGGAAGGCCGGCGAAAAGTCAAAGAACGGAGCGCAAGCGGAGCGGGCATCGGCCGGTTGATTGCTTTGGTCCCGGTGGCATTCCCTGCCCCGATTTACGGAAGCACTTCGGCGAGCTCGATCAGGTTGCCGAACGGATCGCAGAAGAAGGCCAGCTTGCGGCTGATGACGGGCAGGATGAACGGCTCGGTCACGATGGTGACGCCGCGGGACTTGAGCGTGGCGACAGTCTCGTCGACGTTCTTCACGCTGAGGCAGAAGTGGTGATAGCCGCGGTACTTCAGGCTGTCGGCGAGGCCGTCATAGGGACGCACCTCCTGCGGCGCGGGCTCGCCGCCGCCCAGGATCTCGACGTAGAAATGGTCGTCGGTCGCCGGCGCCACATAGGCGAGCTGCTCATCGGCATACGGCCACTCGGCGATGACGCGAAAGTCCAGTTTCTCGACATACCAGGCCAGCGCGGTGGCGAGATCGGGGGTACGGACGGCGACGTGGTGACCCTTCATGTCGGCGAAGGGCGACGCAGTGTTCGGCGGCGGGGGGACGAAGTCGGCCATGGCAAGTCTCCTGTTCAAGGTCCGGGTCGGTGCTGACACGGGGAGATTTGCGCTTTCCGAGCGGCGATATTAGATTGATAATCATGGAAGCACTACTGAACACTGTTCAGTAATGAGAACGACGGACCTGAGCGAACTGGCGGCCTTCGACGCGGTCGCCCGGCACAGGAGCTTCCGGCGCGCCGGCGAGGAGCGCGGTGTCACCGCCTCGGCGGTCAGCCATGCAGTCTCCAGCCTGGAGCAACGGGTCGGCATCCGGCTGCTGAATCGCACGACCCGGAGCGTGTCGTTGACCGATGCCGGGGCCATGCTGCTCTCACGACTGTCGCCAGCGCTCGGCGACATCGGCGCGGCGCTGGACGGGCTCAATCAGTTCCGTGAGACGCCGTTCGGCAAGGTGCGCATCAACGTGCCCGCGTCCATCGCGCCCTTCGTCATCGGTCCAGTGCTGAAACCCCTGCTGGCGAGCAATCCGAACCTCGAGATCGAGATCGCCGCCACCGACCGGCTGGTGGACATCGTCGCGGAAGGCTTCGACGCCGGCATCCGCTTGGGCGAAAGTCTGCGCGAGGGCATGACGGCGGTGAAGATCAAGCCGCGGCTGCGCTTCGCCGTCGTCGGTGCGCCGGCCTATTTCCGCGACCGTCCCGCACCGACCACGCCGGACGACCTCAAGCGACATCGCTGCATCCAGAACCTCTACCCCAACGGCGCGCGCTACGCGTGGGAGTTTCGCAAGGGCGAAAAGACCGTCGCGTTCCAGCCCGCCGGGCCGCTGTCGCTGGATGATTTCTCACTGATGCTGCGGGCGGCGATCGACGGCATCGGCCTTGCCTATGTATGGGAGGACCACGCCGCGGCAGCGATCGCGGACGGACGCCTGGTGCGCTGCCTGGAACCGTGGTGCGCCCCGGAGGACTGGCTCTATCTCTACTACCCGACGCGCAAGTACATCGCCGCCGGCCTGCGCGCCGTCATCGAGACCATGCGAGGCTAGTCGCGGGCGCCCCGCGGCCGGTGCGGCCATCATCAGGCCATCACCGGCCGGAGGCTGCGGCCTCAGCGAAGGCCAGCGACCGCCGCGGCGATGCGCTTTCCCTGATCCGCGTTGACCAGGCTGCCGAGCATCGAGCGGAAGCGCGGATGGTCCGCACCCGAGAGGATGTACTGCCAGCGATAGGCGGCGAGGAAGTGCTTCGCCATAGCGTCGACCTCCGCTCCGGCGAGCTTTCGCCCGCACTGCGTCGCGAAGTACGTCGCATCGGCCTTGGCCTGCAGCTGCAGGATGCCGTCCACCGCCGCGACCAGATCGATGAAGTCATCGACGCCGCGCTCGCGTTCCTCGAGGCTCAAGGTCGCGTCGTGCCGCTTCATCTCGAGCTCGTCCAGCAGCACGTGCTGGCACTCGTCCTTCCAGTGATAGAGGAATACGTCCTTGAAGAGCTCGGACAGCTCCGCGTCCGGCTCGATGCTCTCGCGATAGTGCTTCTGCACGAAGAGCTCGATATGAAGCGTGAGCAGGAGAACCGCCCAGTGGCTCTTTCCGAGCACCGCAGCGGCGACCGCGCTGGGATCGATGTCGAAGCGATAGCCGGCCGGCATTACCGCGGCCATCATGGCCTCGATGCGGCGGAACAGGTCCTGGTGCTTCAACTCCTCCTGGCTGAAACGCAGCATTGCCTCGAGCGCTGTCTGGTCGCCGAGGCTGTGCTCGGCGCCGATCTCAACCATCTTGGCGGTGATGTAGCGCTCGACCATGCCGAAGATATTGGCATAGGTCCGCCCCTGGACCTGGCTGGCGAAGCGCCGCTCCGCGTCGGTGAGGCCGTCCATGTCGCCGAGCAGCGACAGGCCGTCGGGCAGGTACTTCTTCGCGGTATCAAAGCTCCGTCCGCGGATCACGTCGGCGTCGATCTCCCAACGCACGTTCTTCGACAGTTGGATGCAGCGCGCATACTTCTCGGTGTGCGGGAATTGAGTTACGGCGTTCATGGGGTCTCCTGAGGGTCTCTGTGGTTTCCCGTCCCCGCGGGGCGGCTGATCCATACCCGACCGGGAGCCTCAGGTCTGTGACTTTTGTCACAAAATGTTGTAAGTCAGTCAGTTTAATGTTGTAAGCGCGGCATGCGACGGCGACGAAATGCCGGACCTCATGCGAGGCCATTCGGCCGGCCGCAACAGTGTTCACGCCGCCATCGAGACGGACACCGGCGCGCTCGTCGTGGCCGCAGGCCTGGCGAAGACCGCACGAGGGAAGCACACCGGCTTGCACGCGTCCGTTTCCCTCTGCAGTCTTCGCGTCATGAATTGCTCGGTCCTTCTCGACCTCGACGGCACCCTGGTCGATTCCTATCCGGGCATCCTGGCGAGCTGCGTGGCCGCGCTGCGGGCGCTGGGACATGCACCGGACGAAAGCCTCGACATCCGGCCGTTCATCGGGCCGCCGATCGAAGCGGGGATGCGGGCGATGCTGCAGTCATTCTCGGACGACCGGGTCGGCGAGGCCGTCGCCGCCTATCGCCGGCATTATGGCGAAAGCGGACTCTACGGAACCGTGCCCTATCCCGGAATCGGCGCGGCGCTCGCGGAGATGAAGCAGGCCGGATTGCGGATCTTTCTCGCAACCTCGAAGCGGGTGACATTCGCCCGCCGAATCCTGGACCATTTGAATTTGACCGAGCACTTCGACGGCATCCATGGCTCGATGCCGGATGGCACGCTGGATCACAAGCCCGAGCTCTTGGCCCATATTCTCGCCGAACGGAATCTTTCGCCGTCCCGCTGCCTGATGGTGGGCGACCGCCGGCAGGACATTGCCGGCGCCCATGCGGTCGGCATGCGCGGTCTCGGCGTGCTCTGGGGCTATGGAAGCCGGGACGAACTCGAGACCGCCGGCGCCGACCGCCTGGTGGACAGGCCCGACGATCTCACCGATGCGGTGCTGACGATGGTCGAGGGCGTGCGGGTCGAGGGCGTGCGCGCGTAACGCTACCAGCGCAGGATGCCGAGCACGCTTCTACCATCGTCGCTCGAGGGCGCCCGGCCGTTGTTGGGCACGACCGGAGTCTGGGTTCCAAGGCCGCCGTCCTGCAGCCCGAAGCCGCTCTGATCCGGCGGCGCGACGCGGATGGTGAAATCGCGGCTGAAGAGGCTGGTGCTGTGCTGTTGCGGTGCGCTCAAGGGTTGGGTGCAATCCAGGGACTGCGCACTACCCGGCATTCCCGCGCAATCGTTCGTGTCCGGATGAGTCGCCGCCTGGGCCCAGGCCGAGCCGGTCGAAGCAGCGACCATCAGGCCGGCGGCGGCGAAGCCGATGAACGATGCACGTAACATGCTGAAGTGGAGCATGCGATCCTCCTCTTCACCGTCCTCCTTAAAACTGGTGTCGACCCGCCGCAGCGCCAAGGACTCCCTACCCCGATCATCGGATCGTGATCGAAACTGACAACCGATTCGGCTTGCACTAATTTCCGCAGGCATTCTGCGGAGAGCGACATGCCGTTCCTCGATACCGGTGAATCGAAAGTCTTCTACGAACAGATCGGCCAGGGGCCGGATCTGGTCTGGGTCGGCGGCGGCGGCACGATGGGCCGCGACTGGCAGCGTTTCCAGACGCCGCATTTCGCGGCCCGCTTCCGCAACACCACGTTCGACAACCGCGGCATCGGCCGGACCGTTTGCGATCGGCCGATGCCCTGGGGCATGGCGGATTTCGCCCGCGATCTCGCCGCGCTGGTGGAACGGGTCTGCACGCCGCCGGTGGCGCTGGTCGGCACGTCGCTCGGCTCCGCGATCGTCCAGCAGCTGGCGATCGACCGCCCGGATCTCGTCCGCGTCGCGGTCCTGATGGGGACCGGCGCCTGGAGCACCGGCTGGGGCTGGGACTACCAGGAGGCGGAGATCGAGTTCCGAAAGGCCGGCGGCAATCTCGGCGGCATGATGGGCGTCGCCCATTATGCGGCGATGCTCTATCCGGCGCGCGCCCTCGGCGACCGCGAACTCTGGCCGCAGTTGAAGGCACTGATGCTGGAATGGATGGATTCCGGCGAGAACGAGACCTCGCTGGTGCCGCAATGGGATGCCTCCTTGCGCTTCGACCAGCGCGCGGCCCTCCCCGGGGTGCGGGTTCCCGTTCATGTCCTCGCCTTCGCGGAGGACGTCCAGGCACCGCCCCAGGACGGCGAGGAAGTGGCGCGCCTGGTGCCGGGTGCAAAGTTGCACCTGCTCGAAGGCATGGGGCATGGCTCCTGGTACGGCCATGCGCACGACCGGTTGAATCCGTATATCGAGACGATCATCCGGGGTTATCTCTGAGCGCGGCGCGGCCGGCGTTCGTGAAATCCTGCCAGCGCAAAGTGCCGAGGACATGCCCGGGGCGCGACCAGGCAATCGTGACCAGAAGCGCCCCGATCAGACCATCCCGGGTATCTGCAGGTGTCCGGATTCCATCAGGTCGGCGAGGATTTCCAGCGCCCGGCTGAGATCCGCCTGGGAGCGCGCGGCGCCGATATTCAGCCGCACCGCGTGCGGGACCGGCTCGCGACCGACGGCGAAGGCATCGGCGGAGAGGACGCCAACTCCGCGCTGCCGGCAGGCGCGGGCGAAACCGGCGCCGCGCCAAGGCTCCGGCAGATGCAGCCAGGCATGGGTCGAAGTCGGATGGCTCTCGATGTCGAACCGCGCCATGGCCGCGCGCAAGAGGACGTTGCGCCGCCGGAGCTCCTCGCACTGGGTGGCGATGATGCGCTGGGCGGTTCCGGATTCCAGCAGGATGCTGCCGATCAACGCGGTCAGCGGGCTGATGCTCCAGCAGTCGATGCGCAGAGCCGCCGCGACATTCCCCATCAGCGCGCGCGGTCCGATCACGAAGCCCAGCCGCAATCCCGGCGCCACGCATTTCGACAGCGCGCCGATATGGAAGGTCAGCTCGGGCTCCAGCGCGGCGAAAGAAGGAAGAGCTTCGTCGAGGAGTTGCCGGTAGACATCGTCCTCGATGATGATGACGTTGTGCCGCCTCGCGGTGGCGACGATGGCCCGGCGGCGCGCCTCACTGAGCGTGATGGTGGTGGGATTGTGCAGGCTCGGGACAAGGAAGACCGCCTTCGGCCGCCATTGCGCGCAGGCGGCCTCGAAAGCTTCCGGCCGCATGCCGTCGCGATCCATCGGCAGGCCGCGCAGCTCCAGCCCGCGCGAGTGACAAAGCGCGTTGATGCCCTGATAGGTGACCGAGTCCGCAACGACGACGTCGCCGCGCTCGGCAACCGCGCCGAGCACGCAGGCAAGACCGTGCTGTGCGCCGTCGGTCAAGATGATGCGGCCAGGATCGCCGCCGCCGGCGACCGGTGCAAACCAGGCCGCCGCGGCCTCGCGGGCCCAGGCGGGACCCTCGGGCGGGTGATAGTCCTGCAACGCCGGATAGCGGCGGTCCTTGGAGAGGCGCGGCAGCAACGCCGCGACGGCGTCGAGGTAGGCGGTGGTCGGCGGCCGGTTGACCGAGAGATCGATCAGGCCGGATTCGTCGCTCGGCGCCGACTTGAATCCGTTCGCGTCTTCCGAGCCGCGGTTCGTGACGGTGGTGCCGCGGCCGGGCCGCGCCTCCACCAGCCCGCGCTGCTGCAACTCGAGGAAGGCGCGGGTGACCGTCGTGACGTTGATCCCCAGCGCCTTGGCGATGTCCCGCTGCGGCGGCAGCCGGTCGCCGGCCGTGACTTCGCCGCGCTCGATCCGGTCGGCGATGGCATCGGCCAGGCGGCGGTAGAGCGGCTGGTCGCTCTCGGCGAGGCTGAGATTCTCGAGCATGAAACGCGGCGCGGCTCCCCGGCTTAGCCCGGCGCTTGTACCACATCGATCCCGGGCCAGCAAATAAGTTGTCCGGTATACGCGCCACTTGTCTGGGTTTAGATGACGAACATTCAGCCAATATGGCCATCCAATGGGCATTGACCAAGGCGATTGTATGGTGATAAGTTCCGCGCCGCCTTGATTGTGTGACCACTCAATTGGCCCCGTCCACTGGGGCCGCTCGGCCGGGAGGCGTGGCGCGCGGTGGATATGAGGACGAAGACCGAGTCCCTCGGCGCATCGGCGGCCGGCGCATCCGACGCGGCCTTCGTCGCCTTCACCGATGTCGAGAAGTCGTATGGCGGGATGGTGTTCGCGGTCCGCGATCTCAACCTCACGGTCGGCCGCGGCGAGTTCCTGACCTTCCTCGGGCCCTCGGGTTCCGGCAAGACCACGACCCTCAACATGCTCGCCGGATTCGAGCGGCCGACCCGGGGCACGATCACGCTGGACGGCAAGCCGGTCGATCGCCTGCCGCCTTACCAGCGGAACATCGGCATGGTGTTCCAGAACTACGCGCTGTTCCCGCACATGTCGGTCGCGGAGAACGTCGCCTTTCCGCTCTCGGTGCGACGGCGGCCGAAGCCGGAGACCGAGGCCCGGGTGCGGCGCGCGCTGGAGATGGTACGGCTCGAGCAGTTCGGCGACCGCCGACCGGCGCAGCTCTCCGGCGGACAGCAGCAGCGCGTGGCGCTGGCCCGCGCCATGGTCTTCGAGCCGAGCCTAGTGCTGATGGACGAGCCCCTCGGCGCCCTCGACAAGAAGCTCCGGGAGCACATGCAGATCGAGCTGAAGCAGCTCCACGATTCCCTCGGCATCACTATCATCTACGTGACCCACGACCAGAGCGAGGCGCTGACCATGTCGGATCGCGTCGCGGTGTTCGAGAGCGGCACCGTGGTGCAGATCGGTACGCCGGACGCGCTCTATAACGAACCGGCCAGTGCCTTCGTCGCCAACTTCATCGGCGAGAACAACACGCTGGAAGGCGTCGTCGAGCACAGCGACGGCGCACGTTGCGTGATCGCGCTGCCCGGCGGGTCAAAGATCGCGGCGCAGGCGGTCGGGATCGGTGCCGCGGGCACGCCGGCATTGGTCGCGGTCCGGCCGGAGCGGATCGCGCTCGGGAGCGCGTCCGATACGCGCGGCAACCGGCTGCCGGGCACCATCACCGGACGAATCTATCTCGGCGATCATTTCCGGCTGCTGGTGGAGATCGACAACGGCGCGGTGATGACGGTGAAGATCGGGCCCGAGCAGGTGCACCAGAGCGAGGCTGTGACGCTGGTCTGGTCGCCCGACGAATGCCGCGCTTTCCCGGCCACGGGACATATCGACGAAATCGCAAAACCAGGGAGGTTCAAATGAAGCGATTGACGATCGCCACGGCGCTCGCCGCGGCGGGAACAGCGTTCTGGCTCGCCGCCGGCCAACCGGCCGCCGCGCAAAGCGCCCTCACCATCATGGCAACCGGCGGCGCCTGGCAGGACGCACAGCGCAGCGCGTGGTTCACGCCGTTTGCCAGCGAGACCGGCGTCAAGGTGAACGAGCAGGAGTATCTCGGCGACCTCGGCAAGATCAAAGCCATGGTCGAGACCGGCGACGTGCCGGTCGATCTGGTGACGGTCGAGACCGCGACCGTGCTGCAGGGCTGCGACAGCGGCATCCTGGAAAAGCTCGATTATTCGAAGATCGCCGACCGCTCGACCTTCCTGCCGGGGACTGCGCTCGATTGCGGCGTCGGACTCGACGTCTATGGCGACGTGCTCGCCTATGACACGACGGTGCTGAAAGAAGCGCCGACCTCCGTGCTCGACATCTTCGACACCAAGAAGTTCCCGGGCAAGCGCGCCATGCGCAAGTTCCCGGCGCAGAACCTGGAGTGGGCGCTGATGGCGGACGGCGTCGCGCCGGCCGATGTCTACAAGGTTCTGGCCACGCCGGAAGGCGTCGATCGCGCCTTCAAGAAGCTCGACACGATCAAGAAGGACATCGTCTGGTGGGACGCCGGCGCCCAGCCGCCGCAGCTCCTCGCCTCGCACGAGGTGGTGATGACGACGGCGTGGAACGGCCGCATCCAGAACGCGGTCGATACCGACCACAAGCCGTTTGCCATCGTCTGGAAGGATCAGATCGTGGAATACGACATGATCTCGATCCCGAAAGGCGCCAAGAACGAGGATCTCGCCTACAAGTACCTCGCCTACATCTCGCAGCCGGAGACCGCGGCGAAGCTCGGCAAGTTCATTCCCTATGGGCCGGTGCGCGCCGATGCGACCAAGTACGTGCCGGCCGACGTGCTTCCCAAGCTCCCGACCGCGCCCGACCATATGCAGTCCTACCTGGTCGGCGATGTCGAGTTCTGGGGCGATTACGGCGAGGACCTGGTGAAGCGCTTCAACGCCTGGCTGGCGCAGTAGAGCCGGAATGTCGGTCCAGGCCGACATCGTCGTGGATCGGTCGCGGGAGCACCGCGGCCGATCCGACCCGGGCGCGGTCACGGCGGCGATCCGCCGCTCGCAGCGCGCCGATCGGATCCGCGCCTTCGCGCTGGCGGCGCCGCTGCTCATCTTCCTGCTGGCCAGCTTCGCAGTGCCGATCGTCATCCTGCTTTCGAAGGCGATCTACGACCCGACCATCAAGGACGCGCTGCCGCGCACCAGCGCCATGATCGGCGCATGGCCGGGCGGCGCGCCTACCGATGCCATGCTCGACGCGGTCGGCGCCGATCTCATCCAAGCGAAGACTAACGATCGGCTCTATGAGCTCGCGAAGAGCCTGAACAGCCGGCTGGCCGGCGCCCGCAGCCAGATCCTGAAGACCGCCCGCCGGCTCGATGATCCCTCGCTGGCGCAAGACACACCCGCCGCTTCGGCGGCGCGGATCGCGGCGGTGAAAGCCGTTCCCTTCTGGAGCGATCCGGAAACGTGGGGCGCCATCAGGACCGGCGCGCGCGGCTTCACCACCTTCAACCTGCTGAATGCCCTCGACCTGCGCTGGACCCCGGCCGGGAGCCTCGGCTGGGTGCCGGCCGACCAGGCAGTGTTCCTGCGTGTCTTCGGCCGCACGTTCCTGATTGCCGGGCTCGTCACCCTGGGGACGCTGCTGCTGGGATTCCCGCTGGCCTATCTCATCGCCAATCTGCAGCAGCGTTACGCCTCCCTGGTGATCGTGCTCGTGCTGCTGCCGTTCTGGACCTCGATCCTGGTCCGGACCGCGGCCTGGACCGTACTGCTGCAGAAATACGGCCTGCTGAACGAAATGCTGATCGGGCTCGGCATCACCGGCGACCGGCTGGAGCTGATGTACTCGCGGATCGGCCTCATCATCGCGATGACGCATATCCAGCTCCCCTTCACGCTGCTGCCAATCTACAGCGTGATGCGCGGCATCCAACCCTCACAGCTTCGCGCCGCGCATTCGCTGGGCGCGCGGCCGGTCACCGCCTTCGTGCGGGTCTATCTGCCGCAGGTCGTGCCCGGGATCATGGCCGGGTGCCTGCTGACCTTCATCCTGTGCCTCGGCTATTACATCACACCGGCCCTGATCGGCGGCGCCAGCGATCAGCTCATCAGCAACTTCATCGCCAACTACGTGAACGTCGATCTCAACTGGGAGATGGCCGCGGCGCTGAGCTTCATCCTCCTGGTCATGACCATCGCCCTCTATGCCGGTTTCGCGAGGCTGCTCGGCCTCGACCGGCTGAAGCTGCTGTAGGCCGCCGCCATGCTGCTTTCGCCCTATGCCACGACCGGCGACCGCATCCGCCTCGGGCTGTTGCTGTTCTGGTGCGTGCTGACGCTGATCTTCCTGGTGGTGCCGATCTTTGTGCCGGTGCCGCTCTCTTTCAACGGCGGCTCGTTCTTCACCTTCCCGCTGGCGGGGGTTTCGGGCCGCTGGTACGCCGAGGTGCTCGGCACCGAGCGCTGGCGCGCGGCGATCGGCAACAGCCTGCTGGTGGCCTTTGGCACGACGGCGCTGGCGACCCTGCTCGGCACGCTGGCGGCGATCGGCCTTTCCAGCGACCGCTTCCCCGGGCGGCGCTATGTCATGCCGCTGCTGATCTCGCCGCTGATCGTGCCAGTCGTGATCACCGCGGTCGCAGCCTACCTCTTCTACGCGCGCATCGGCCTCGCGAGCAGCTATGCCGGCATCATCCTCGCCCACACCGCGCTCGCGAGCCCCTTCGTCGTGGTCACCGTCGGCGCCAGTCTCACCGGATTCGACCGCAATCTGATGCGCGCGGCGGCGATCTCAGGGGCGAGGCCGCTGCGCGCCTTCTTCCGCGTGATGCTGCCGTTGATCCTGTCGGGCGTGCTTTCGGGCGCCGCCTTCGCCTTCGTGACCTCGTTCGACGAGGTGGTGGTGGTACAGTTCCTGGCCAGCGCCTCGCAGCGCACCCTGCCGCTCGAAATGTTCACGGGATTGCGCGAGCAGCTGAGCCCGGCGATCACCGCAGCGGCAACCCTGATGATGGTGCTCTCGATCCTCTTGCTGGTCACGGCCGAAGCTCTGCGCCGTGCGGCGCGACGGCGGATCGCCCGGTAGAACCGCCCCTGAACCGACCGGAGGCGTCCGCAGCGACTTGGACGGGGGACCGCTCCGCGGTATCTTCTTGCCCCTCCATCGCGACCCAAAATGCAAGCCATGTCGAACGTCGAAGAGCGCCGCGCGGCGCTG
>DATKNM010000562.1:0-3254 GCA_035541335.1 Binatia bacterium | reverse complement strand
CCGACCATTGCGAGGATGATGCCGCCCATCACGAAGGCGCCGATCAGCTTGGGATTGGTCCGCTTCGCCATCTTGGCTTTTCCTTTGGTTCTGGCGTCACGCCGCCGCGTGGGCGAGCTCGCCGCGCATCAGGAAGTTCCGCACTTTTTCCTCGGGACAATGGTCGCGCAGATACTTCGGATCGCCCTGGGCGATCATGGTCTTGGTATCGACGTCGAGGAACACCGAGTTGTTGCCGATGGTAAAGATGCTCGCCAGCTCGTGGGTCACGACGACGATCGTCGCGCCGAGGCTGTCGCGCAGCTCCAGGATGAGATCGTCCAGCATCCGCGAGCTCAGGGGATCGAGGCCGGCCGAGGGCTCGTCGAAGAACAGGATCTCCGGGTCGAGCGCCATGGCGCGGGCGAGGCCGGCGCGCTTGCGCATGCCGCCGCTGATCTCGGAAGGGTAGAAGTCCTCGAAGCCGGCGAGCCCGACCAGGGCCAGCTTCAGCGAGCAGACCCGTCGGATCTCGTCGGGCTTGAGATCCGAATACTCGCCGAGCGGCAGGGCGACGTTCTCGGCCAGCGTCATCGAGCTCCAGAGCGCGCCGCTCTGATAGAGGATGCCGAACTTGCGCATGATGCGCTGCTGCTCCTGCGGGTCCGATGCCCAGAGGTCGGTGCCGTCGAACAGGACCTGGCCGCGGGCCGGCGATTTCAGGCCGACCAGGTGCTTCAAGAGGGTGCTCTTGCCGCAGCCGCTGCCGCCCATGATGATGAAGATGTCGCCGCGGTTGATGTCGAAGGTGAGGTCGCGCTGGATCACGAACTCGCCATAGGCCATGTCCAGGTCGCGGACCGTGATGTGGGGCTCGGGCGCTCGGGTCTCGCCGGACATCGGTTCAGATCCCCAGTGCGTTGGTGAGGACGGCGAAGATGCCGTCGGTCACGATGATGAAGACGATGCCCGTCACCACGGCGGAGGTCGCGGCCTGGCCGACCGCGGAGGCGCTGCGGCCGCATTGCATGCCGCGCAGGCACCCAGAGACCGCGATCAGCACGCCGAACACCACGCTCTTGCCGATGCCGATCCCGAAATCCATGAGGCTGACGCCGTGCAGCGTCTCGTTCACGTATTGCACCACCGAGATGTGCAGCAGGCCGACGCCGATGAGGCCGCCGCCGAGCAGGCCGAGCAGGTCGGCGAAGACGCAGAGCAGCGGCATCATCAGGATGAGCGCGATCATCCGGGGCAGCACCAGGAACTCCATCGGCGAGAGGCCGAAGGTGGAGAGCGCGTCGATCTCCTCGTTGACCTGCATGGTGCCGAGCTGGGCGGCGAAGGCCGCGCCGGTTCGGCCCGACATGATGATGGCGGTCATCAGCGCGCCCATCTCGCGGGCGGTGGCGATGCCGACCAGGTCGGCGACGTAGATCTGGGCGCCGAACTGCAGCAGCTGAACCGCGCCGACGAAGGCGAGGATGAGGCCGACCAGGAAGGAGATCAGTGCCGTGATCGGCAGGGCGGCGGCGCCGCACTCGAACAGGATGTCCACGAGGTCGGAGCGGCGGTAGCGCGCCCGACCGATCAGCAACAGGCCCAGCGATTGCAGCGACTGGCCGAGGAAGTCCAGCATGTCGCCGGAGGAGCGCCAGAGATGCTGCGTTTCCTTGCCGACCAGGGAGAGGAAGTCGGGCCGGCTCTCGCCGCGCCGCGCGCCGGGGCGCTCGGGCACCGCGGCGGCGAGGCGCAACAGGCGCACCGCGCCGGCCGGAAGGTTGCCTTCGTCGAAGGCCATGCCGCCGGACTTGCAGAGCTCAGGAATGCCTTGCAGGAAGACCAGGAGGCCGCTGTCCCACTGGCCGAGCGCCGCGCCATCGATCGTGAGTACCCGGGCACTGCCCGCGGCGGCGAGCCGCTGGCGGAACTCGGTCACGGTCGGCGTGCCCTGGACCAGCACCCAGTCGCCGCTGAGTGTGAGAGTCAGCGTCTCGGGATTGGTCCGCGCCAGGGCGAAGGCGGCGGCGCGGCCGCCCTGCTCGATCGTGCGCATCCCGATCTGACCGGTTGCCGGCCCTGCCATGTTCCCGTCCCCTCTCACGCTGCGTGTCGCAGCGGATGCGTCAATCGTTCTTCTCAGTCCGGCCCTTCCTCAATCAGCGAGGGGGAGTTGGCTCCCCACGTTCTCCTTCACGACGATGCCCAGCGCGTTCGCCTCCTGCTTGAAGCGCGGCGAGGCCGTGCCGGTGATCCAGAGCTCGGCACCGCCGCTGCCGGGCTTCAGCCGCAGCGCCTTGGCGAGCTGCTGCGCGGCCCCGGCCGCCCGCTGGTCCCAGATGGCATAGTCGATCGGCAGCAGGGCGACGGCCTTGCCCGATTTTTCGCGCGCCAGCACCACGCGGTTGAAGCGTTCCAGCCGCACGATCGGCGCCACCTTCTCGTCATAGGCGTTCAGCAGCTCCGCCATCTGCTGGTAGCTGACAGCGGAGACCTCGTCCGGTGCGTTCATCGCCGCCTGCAGCATGTTCTCGCGGCCCTTGGTGTTCTGCATCGCCGCCAGGGCGAAGATCAGGATGGTCTTGGCGCGCGGCGAATACTGCTTCTGCCCCATGAAATTGTCGGCGGTGGCCTGGGGGGTGCCCATCTTCTTCAAGGCGTCCTTGTCGCGCAGCGACAGTTCGGCCGGCGGCTCGGCGGCGACGATGTCGATCGCCTGGGAGATGTTGCGGGCGTAGGAGAGGACCTGCACCACCGTCGAGCCGCTCAGCATGGTGGCGCCGCTGACGGTCAGGCTGCCCGCCGCGGCCGCCCAGGAGACGCTGTTCAGCTGATCCTGCAGCACGGTGTTGCTGGAATAGGGATCGACTCCGAGCTGCTTGCAGTATTCCCGCTTGTAGGACGACATCTGCAAGAGCTGCGCCGCCGAGGAATCCTCATAGGCGGTCTTTTCGTCGTTGGCGCTGGTCGAGATCGCCGCGCCGGCGCGGTCGAACAGGCTGAAGATCGCGCCCGGCACCGCCTTCACCGTCGCCACCGGCGAGGTCACCAGGTTGACCGCGCCGCGCACCGGGCTCAGCGCCGCCTGGCCCAGCGCCTTGGCATAGGCCTCGGTCAACGTGATCCCGTGCAGGGCATCGATCGCGGCGATCTCGCGGATCAGGCGGCGAAGCATGGTGTTGCTGGGCGCCTGGAAGGTGCCGTACTCGGACTGCACCACGAAATTGTTCATATAGCCGAAGGTCTGGACCGCGGAGACCACTTGGAAGTGCGGT
>DATKNM010000561.1:0-2914 GCA_035541335.1 Binatia bacterium | reverse complement strand
CCGCTCCTCGGCCTTGAGGCGCGGCCAGAGCGGGCGCGGCACGCGGATTCCAAGGGCGCGCATGTCGATGACGCTGAGGCTGATGCCGCGCTCGGTCTCGGCCAAAGCGAGGTCGAAGGTCACGATGCCGAAACGCTCCACAATGACCGGCCGGCCCGCCTTGGTCGCCGGCTCGAGGACGGTGAAGATGCCCATGCCGTCGAAGTCCCGGTGCCAGATCTCACGGTCCCGCTCGGCGATCACGGTGACCCTGGTCGGAAGGTTGCGCCCCGCCGGCGGGAAGCTGAACAGCCAGCCGATCAGCCGCGCATGCCAGGCGAGTCCGCGCTCGATATCGCAGCGCCCGGCGCTCAACAGGATGTCCAACGCGCCGTGCTGGCGCTTCACGGGATCGGGCAGCAAGTGAAAGAGCCGGCCCAAGGCTTTGCGGAACAGCGGCTGCGGGTTCATGGTCATGATCGTTCCCCCGATGCATCGGGCGTCAGGTCAGCAGGTCGTCCAGCAGCCGGACGGCGGCACCGTGCCGCGCCCCTGGCCGGCGGGCCAGGTCGCGGAACGCATCCTCGATCTCATGGCAGCGGAAGACGAAGCCGATCTCGAGCGCCCGGCGCGGCACGACGCGCTGGCCCTCGGTCAGCAAGGCGGCGCTTTCGCCGAGCAAAGCCTCCAGCGCCCGGCGCGGCAGCCGCAGCCAGAGCGGGCGGCCGAGCGCCCTGGCCAGGGCTGCGGCGAACTCCGCCTGCCGCACGGGGACCGGCGCCGTCGCGTTGATCGGGCCGGTGAAGAGAGGATCGGCGACGGCACGGACGATCAGCTCCACGGCATCCTCGCAATCGATCCAGGAGATCCACTGCCGCCCGTCGCCGATCCGGGCGCCCAGCCCCATCCGCGCGGTCGGGAGCAGCGCCGCCAGCATGCCGCCTTCGCGCCCCAGTACGACGCCGAGCCGCAGCCGGCAGACTCTGAGGCCGAGGGCAGCCGCGCTCGCCGCCTCGCGCTCCCAGGCGTTGCACAGCACCGCCGGGAAATCGCCGCCGACCGGCGCGGTCTCGTCCCTCGCGACGTCGCTTCCCCGGTCGGTGCCGTACCAGCCGACCGCCGAGGCGCTGACCAGTGCCTCCGGCCGCTGCGCCCGTCCTGCCAGCCAATCGATCAGGTCGCGGGTGGTGCCGATCCGGCTCGCGGCCAGGATGCGCTTCCGCGCCATGGTCCAGGGCCGTCCGAAGATCGGCGCGCCGGCGAGGTTGACGACGGCATCGACGGTCTCGTGCGCGCCGATCTCGGCCAGCGCGGCGACGATCCGCGGCACCGGCCCCAGCGCGCGGCGCGCGCGATCCGGATCGCGGCTCAGCACGATCACGCGATCGCCGTGCTCCAGCAGGCGCCGCGTGATGGCGCGGCCGATGAAGCCGCTGCCGCCGGTGATCAGCACGGTCCGGCCGCTCGCCGCCGCCGGGATCCTCGACAGAGGCTCCGACAAGCGGCCGAGCTTGCGCGCCGCCCAGGCCTCGCGCAGGGCGAAGCCGAACGAGCCCGCGGCATAGACGGTCATCAGCCAGGAGAGCCAGCCGTGATCGACCATGGTGACGCCGGCAGGTTGCAGGGCGGCGCCGATCACCTCGGGTGCGGCCAGCGCCAGGAAGGCGCCGTAGTTGAGGGTAAGGACCGTATGCGTCAGGCGTTCGAGCCCCGAGAGCCTGCGCGTGCGATCCTCCTCGACGAAATCGGCGAGGGTGATGCCGAGCTCGATCGCCAATACCGCGACGAAAACCCAGGCATAGGCGCCTTGCCAGGCGACCCAGCCGAAGCTGAGGAAAATCGGTGCATAGAGCGCGCCGCGGATCGCGTGCAGGCGGAGCTCCCGCCGCGCCGCCGGCCGCGCCGGCAGGCGCTCGCGCCATTCGTGGTTCCAGAGGTTGTCGAAGGCGCCGAGGATGCCTTGCGCCGAGAGCAGAGCCAGGGCTGCGGTCATCGTTGTCTCCATCGGTTCGGTCTGTTATTTCGGAAAAAATTGAAATCCATGGGCAAAAAAAAGTGGGCGCAGAGAATCAGGCCGCGCGCTTCCGGCCGACCAGCTGCGCCACCTTGGCGCCGAGCTTCACCAGCTTCTGCAGCACCGGCGGCGGCAGGGTCTTCACCTGGTCGTACCAGATCGTCACCGTCTCCAGGAAGCCGAGCACGGCCGCCATCCGCTCGGCGGCGTCCCGCGGCGTTGCCGGATCGGCCTTGGCCTCGTCGACGCACTGCGCCAGGGTGCCGAGCGTCGGGTCGATCTCCCGCTGCTTCCGTTGCGCGACGATCGTGAGTGCGATCTTCCAGACATCCTTCTCGGTCTCGAAATGGTCGCGCCGGTCGCCCAGAACATGCACCACGCTGGCGAGGCCCCAGGACTGCAACTCCTTCAAGCCCGTCGAGACGTTGGAGCGCGCGATCGACAGCGTGTCGGCGATCTCCTCCGCGGTGAGCGGGCGGGGCGCCAGGTAGAGCAGGGCGTGGATCTGCGCCACCGACCGGCTGACACCCCAGCGGGCACCCATCTCGCCCCAGTGGACGACGTAGCGCTCCATGGCGCGGGTGAGATCCATGATTCCGTCTCTTCGGTAATTTCTGTTCTAACAGAAATATCTGACGGACCGGCTCAAGAGTCAAGCCCGCGGCCGCTCCGCGACCATCCGCTGCACCACCGCCGGCTCCGGCTCCGCGACCTCGCCGCAGCGATAGGCGCGGACCGTCAGCCCCGCCGTTTCGGCGAAGGCCAGGAGCTCGCCCGGCCTCAGCAAGTGGTCGGGGTTGCGCGGTTTGCCATACCGTTCCTGGCCGAGGCCGAAGGTGGCGTAGATCAGGATTCCGCCGGGCAGCAGGGCTTTGGCCAAGTGCGGGAAGAGCGGCCGGTGGAGGTAGTTCGTCACCACGA
>DATKNM010000560.1:0-3986 GCA_035541335.1 Binatia bacterium | reverse complement strand
GATCACTTTCTGCAACAGCGTGTCCGCATCCTGGACGCGTTGGATCGGCCCGAGGCGGACGCGGTAGAAAATCTGCTGCCCGAGCTGCACCTGGGTGACCCGCGCCTGGCCGAAGGGAGAGAGCTTCTGCGTGAGCTTCATCGCGTTGCCCTGCTGCAGGAACGCCCCGGCCTGGATGAAGATGTTGGTCGGCTTCACCGGCTGATAGGAGACCGAGCCGTTCAAGGTCGAAAGCGATGCCGCGGCCTGGGCCGCGTTCGGCTTCGGCAAGCCGACCACCGAGTTAGAGGGCTGCGGCGCGGCCAAAGGCGCTGCCGCCACCGGCGCTGACTGGACCCCGCCCTGTCCCGCCGGGAGTGTCTGGGTGATCACCTGTCCCGCCGGCGCGGCCGCGGGTTTGGGCGCCGTGCCGCCCGGCTCCGGCTCGCCGGCATAGGCGAGCTGCGCGCCGCCCACCTTGTTCGCCAGGAGGATGCTGTCGTCCTTCATCACCTGGACCCTGACCCGTGCGGTGCCGTTGGCCTCGAAGCCCAGCAGCTGCGCGCCGCGGCGCGTCAGGTCGATGATCCGGTTGTTGACGAAGGGGCCGCGGTCGTTGATCCGCACCTCGATCGACCGGCCGTTCTCCAGGTTGGTGACCCGCACGATGGTCGGCATCGGCAGCGTCTTGTGCGCGGCTGTGAGGCCGTTCTGGTCGAAGATCTCGCCGTTGGCGGTGGACTTGCCGTGGAAATCCGGTCCGTACCAAGAGGCGATGCCGGTCTCGTTGTAGTCGTAATCGACCTTCGGATAGTACCAGGCGCCGTCGACCTGATAGGGCTTGCCGAGCTTATAGGGCGGGACGTTGTTCTGGTCCTCGGTCGCGTATTTCGAGCCGTTGGCGACGAGCGAGGTCTCGGCGCAACCGCCGAGCCCGGCGGCCGCCAAGATGAGGGCTCCAAGGCCCAGCAAAGCCCCTGGCAACGCCTTTTCACGACGCATCATGTCGGTAAGGTCCAGCCCCCGATTTCAAGCTGCGGCAAGCTAGCCAATCCCCTGCTCCGCTTCAATGATTCGCCCCCTTGGATTCGCCCCGCGGCGGCGGTCATGCCTATTGGCTCTTGATCAGGTCTACGCCGAGGCCGCCCACGGCACCGGCGGCGGCGCCGATCGCAGCACCCGCCGGAATGCTGAGCCCTCCGGTGACCGCACCGAGACCGGCGCCCGCTCCGGCGCCGATCGCCGCCCCGGTCAGCACCCGCTGCTCGGTATGGTCCAGCCCGGCGCAGCCCGCCAGCAGCAGGGCGGCGAGGCCGAAGGCAGGCGCCCGCCTAAGGGTGGGATGAATTAGGGTGCGCGCGGTCATCGATCTCTCCAGAAGCGTCGACTCGGAAGCACAGGAATTCTCGCGGAAACCATAAGGTGTCCGCTGGAGGAAAGGCAAGAATCTCCTTGATTCAATTGGATTCAAATTACCGCAAGTCGACGCCGAGGCGAGTCGTTCCGAGCGGGCCACCGCCATCCTTGACCCTCCCCGCTGCGCGCTTTAACACCCGCGGGCGGCGGGGATCACCGGCCCCGCCTCGTCCGCGGATGGGTGGCCGAGTGGTTTAAGGCACCGGTCTTGAAAACCGGCGTGGGTGCAAGCCCACCGTGAGTTCGAATCTCACCCCATCCGCCACTCTCCACACGCGCGACCTCAATTTCCCCGAAACCCGAACAGTGCACAGAGGTCGCGCGCGTCGATGGTCACGGCGCCGCGCGCGCGATGATGCCGGAGACGGTGCTTGTAGGCGGCGGCGCGCTCCAGCATCGGGCGGTGATGTTCGAACTTCTGGATCATGCGATCCGGCCCGTCACCGCGATCGCAGCCGAGCAAGGCCATGGCGGCACGGGTCGCGAGACATGGGACCATCCGGCCTCCGGCGACCGCGGTGATGGCGACCGCGTCGCGCTCGGGCAGATAGATACTTTCTTGCGCGACGAAGCGCAGGGACAACGATTGTGCCATCAAGGGGCTCCCGCACTGCCGGACAGTCGAAGGCAATGTCGGCTGCGAACGCGAAACGGCTTTTCAGGTTCCCTACCCCCGTGCCACTCGAACGCCGTAAGTTTTGCTTATGTCGCCGGCTCAGACGCTGCCGGGCAGGAACAGGCAGCGGGCGCGGCCGCTGAGATAGTCCTGCGGCAGGGCGCAGTACCAGACCGCATTGTCGATGGAGCCGAAGACGGCCGCCTTCGGTACGACCAGGTCGTATGCCTTGCCGTCGATCTCCACCGCCAACTGATAGCCTTCGGCCACCCGGGTCGCGGTCACGCCTTCGGCACGGTGACAGTCGCTGACGCCGCAACAGGTCGAGCCGTTCGGTGCCTTGTAGCCGCCATCGGCGATCCATTGGGCCGCGCCGTGGGCCGCCGCGGGCATGGGCGCCGCGAGTACTGCAACGGGCGCAACGACGGCGACCAGGCGGCACCACGGAATCGCGGGAACTTCGAAACGAGGACGGAAGGGGCGCGTTTTCATGGCGGGATGATTCCCCGACGAGACGGTCGCGGGACTTAATACCGGACGATGCGGTCCGTTCCCGGCCTTGGTGATCTGTCCCTGGGAGCGTAGTCGAATCGGGTTTCGCCGATGCCGGGGAGTCCCGAGGGCTCGCCCATGTGCAACCATTCTCCGCTGCGCCGGTTCACCCCGCATGGTCCCTCCTGCTGCGCCGGGCGCGCGGCTTTCGTGGGACCGCGTATGAGCAGAGGCAGGAGGATAAGGTGCAGTACTCGAAGCATTTCATGCGCTGGACCAGCGCGATCCTGATCAGCGGCGCGGTCGCCGCTTGCTCGGTCGCGTCCGGGCGCGAGAGCGGCAGCCAGTACGTCGATGACGCCACCATCACGACCAAGGTGAAGACGCAGCTCGCCTCGGATGTCGGCTTGACGCCGGCGAACCAGATCCATGTCGAGACCCTTCAGCAGGTCGTGCAGCTGAGCGGTTTCGTCGATACCGCCGCCCACAAAGCGGAAGCGGAGAGCGTCGCCCGCAACGTCGAAGGCGTGCGCGACGTGCAGAACAACATCACGGTCCAGCCGTAACGAAGCGCCGACAGCGGCTGAACCCCAGCCCCGCCGGCCCCGACCGGCGGGGTTTTCGTTTGCGAGATTCGTCTGCTAACCTTCCCTTCCGGGGAGGACCAGCCTGCATGTACGAGATCGACCCGAGCCGCCTCGACCTCGCGGAGGAGTTCCGGCGCAAGCCCTATGGGCGGCACAGCGCCGAGCTGCAGCGCATCCTCAACCGCATGCGCACCGAGCCCTTCGACGGCCATTACGTGCTGCTGCGCGACGGCCGCTTCGGCCCCTATCGTCTCGCCCGGCTCGGCGCCACCCCGGCCGATCCGATCACGGAGACCGGGCAGGTGTTCCTGAGCGTGCGCGAGGCGGAATGGACGGTCTTCAAGCTGCGCTGGCGCAAGCTGACCGGCCGGGACCTGCCCTTGGAATAGCGGACCGGGACCGTCGGGTATGCTGAAGATCGTGGGATACGCCGACCGGCTCTCGGTCCGTCCGGGCGAGAGTCTCGCCTTCAAGGTCAGCTGTGAGGCCGGCGCATCGGACTATGAGGCGGAGATCGTCCGCCTGATTTGCGGCGACGACAGTCCGCAAGGCCCAGGCTTCAAGGCGGAGCCCGTCGCAGCTTCGGTCAACGGCCGCTATCCCGGTCGCCGCCAGCGGGTCAACGCGGGGTCCTTCGGCGTCATCGAAGGCGGCGTCGCGATGCCCGCGGGCGCGGGCTTCTCGGTCGCAGTGTTGCTGCAGCCGACCTGGCTCGCCAAGCGTGCGGAGCAGGCGGTGATCGCCTGCCGCGCACTGACTCCGAACCGGACCGGCTGGTCCCTGGTGCTTGATGCCATGGGACGGCCGCGCTTCGAACTCAGCAACGGCGATGAGCAGGCTGCCGTCACGATCGACCGGGCCGTACCGGAGCGGCGGTGGTCCAAGCTGCTGGTCGC
>DATKNM010000559.1:0-8271 GCA_035541335.1 Binatia bacterium | reverse complement strand
TTTCGCTCGCCGAGGAACACTCGCGCCTGGGCATGGAAGGCGCGGCCGGCTTCGGTGAGCGTCACGCGATAACCGCTGCGGTCGAGCAGGGTGAGGCCGAGCTGCGTCTCCAGGTTCTTCACGGCGAGCGAAACCGAGGGCTGCGCGCGGCGCAGCTTCTCGGCGGCGGCCTGGAAGCTCCCTTCGCCGATGACGGCGTCGAAGCACTGAAGCTGGTGGATGGTGATATCCATTGGTTTGATATATTGAGTTTATAGAAACTTCATCATTTCTATCAATATACCGGCGTCCTATCTAGTCCTCCGTTCGCAAACAAATCGAGGCAACGGAGGTCACCATGCGCGCGATCGTCATCAAGAAGTACGGCGGACCGGAAGCCCTCGAGATCGAGGAGCGGCCAGATCCGAAGCCGGAGGAGGGCCAGGTCGTCATCGAGGTGAAGGCCTTCGGCGTCAACCACGCCGAGAGCTACATGCGCCAGGGTACCTGGGCGGAGATCGCGGAGATCAGCGGCATCGAATGCGTCGGCGTCGTGAAGTCCGATCCCAGCGGCCGGCTGCGCCCGGGCCAGAAGGTCGTCGCCTTCATGGGCGGGATGGGTCGGACCACCGGCGGCAGCTATGCCGAGCTGACCCGGGTCCCGATCACGAACGTCATTCCGATCGAGACCGACCTGCCGTGGGAGGAGTTGGCCGCGATCCCGGAATCCTACGCCACCGCCTGGGCCTGCCTGTTCGGCAATCTGAAGCTCATCTCTGGACAGACCATTGTCCTCCGCGGCGCCACTTCGTCTTTGGGCCAGGCCGCGGTCAATGTCGCCGCCCATGCCGGCGCCCATGTGATCGCGACGACGCGCAGCACGGCCCGGACCGACATGCTGCTGAAGCTCGGCGCAAAGGAGGTGCTGATCGACGGCCCCGATCTTTCCGCCCAAGTCAGGGCGCAGCGTCCCGAGGGCGTCGATGCCGTGCTGGAGCTGGTGGGCAACAACACCATCCTCGACTCCCTCAAGATGGTGCGGCCTGACGGCCATCTCTGCCAGGCGGGTTGGCTCGGCGGCCTCGAGCCGATCGCCGACTTCAATCCGATCGCGCAATTGCCGAGCCGGGTGCATTACAGCCTCTTCGGCAGCTTCGTGTTCGGCACGCCCGGCTTCCCGGTCTCGGACATCCCGATGCAGGCCATCGTCGATCGGGTCGCTGCCGGCGCCTACCGGGCGAAGCCGGTGAAGGTGTTCCGCTTCGATGAGATCCAGGAAGCCCACCGCCTGATGGACAGCGGCAAGGCCGGCGGGAAGATGGTGGTCAGGCTCTGATCTGCCGCCGCACTTCGTCCGCCAGCGGATGGAGCACGTCGGGGGCCGCAGGGCCGACCAGGCTGTAGCCGAAGCCGTTCTCTGCCCAGGTAAAACCCGCAATGCCGTCCGCGATATGCTGCGACATCGGCGCGTCGCGGTCGGCCTCCATCGGCCGCATCAGCATGACCAATCGGGTACCGTGATCGTCATCGTACATGAGAAGGCCGGCGGGTCCGTGCGGCGTCGCCACCAGCCGGCCGCCCATGAAGCGATAGCCGGAGGAGGAGAGATCGGGCACGGCGATCGGGTGGTCGAGGCGCTGGGAGATCCAGTGCACCAGTTCGTCGCTCGCGTCGGAGCGAAGTTCGACGGGCCGGACCCGGTCCTGACCATAAACGGCGTAGCTGTTCTCCGCCTCCCGGGCGAGGGCGGCGATGCCGCCGGCGGCGGGAGCTGACTCGTCCCGCAGGACCCAGCCAACGGCGCCGCCCATCGTCAGCAGTACGACGGCCGCCGCTGCCGCACGCCAGGTCGCGAAGACCGGGCGCCGGCGTGCTTCGATCATGCGCGCGATGTTGAGCTCCGGCGGCAGCGGCTCCTCGGCGACCGGCGCGAGCGCGCTGCGCAAGGCGCCGCGCTGCTCTGCATAACCCCGGATGCGGTTCGCGACATCGGGATGGGCCGCGAGATAGTCCTCGACCGCAGCCGCGCGCCCGGCTTCGAGCGCCCGGTCGACATAGGCCTGGAGATCATCCTCGGTGATGGGACGGTCGTCGGTCATTTGACTCTCCGCAGATGCGGCTCCTTCAAGGGAGTGGATCGGTCGTCCAGCGCCGCTGAGAGCTTCTCCCGGGCGCGGGCGAGGCGGGACATGACGGTGCCGACTGGGACGCCGAGGACGGCTGCGGTTTCGGCGTAAGAGAGATCCTCCACCGAGACCAACAGCAGCACGCTGCGATGCTCCTCCGACAGCCGCTCCAGTGCCCGGAGCACATCCTGGACCTGCAGCACGTCCTCCTGGCACGGCGGCCGGACCAGGGCGGCGTCCTCCGCGTCCTCGATCGCGGCATGCGGCCGTCGCCGGGCGGCAGACCGGAGGCGGTTGATCGCGAGATTGTGGAGAATGGCGAACAGCCAGGACCGGGTGTTGTCGTCGATGCGCCGCTGGTGCCAGCGGCTGACCGCGCGTTCCAGGCAATCCTGCACCAGATCGTCCGCCGCGGCGCGGTCGCGCAACAAGGCGCGGGCATAGCGCCGCAGCGGCGGGATCAGGGGGCCGACCAGGATCGCGATGTCGTTCATGCCGCCTTTACAGCGTCTGGATCTGTTCGAGTTTGCCGGGCTCTGCCGGCGTCCCCGAGACGATCACCAGAAAGCGCCGCAGGGCCGGACTGTCATTCTGCACGATCTGCCGGATCGGCCCGACGGCGTTCACGATCGCGGAACCGGCCGGATTGGTCATGAAGCCTGCAAGCGGCTCGATGTTGCCCTGGCCGTCCGGCCGGTCGGCCAGCGCCAGTACATAGGGGTGCTTGGGCTGGAGGCCGGTCACCGACGCCTGCAGCACCTGGAGCAGGCCCTGGTCGAACAGTGAGACGCTGGTCGGGGCGGCGTCCCTTGCGGTGTCGGTGACGCCGCGCAGGATCAGGTGCGCGGTCATGCCGGCGGTGCCCAGCGGCTTCAGGTTCTGCGTGCCGTCGCCCTCCGGCACGGCGTTGGGGACATAGGCGATCGCCTGCGGCGCCTGGCCGATCGGGACGGTGGCGATGACTTTGTTGGTCAGGGTGTCGATCGCCGTGAGGGCGTCGGCATTCTCCAGGCCGACATAGATCCGGCTGCCGTCGCCGGAAGGCCAGACGCCGTGCGGCAGCTTGCCGACCGGAATGGTCGCGACCTCCGAGAAATCGTCGGTACGAAACACCTTGACCACGTTCAGGCCGCCGACCGTCACATAGGCGAAGCTGCCCTTGGCGTTGCGGACGATGTTCACGTGGTTGGTGATCGGCCCGGTGTCGATGGATTTCAGCACCGCGAAGGGCGGCTTGGCCTCGAACACCATGGTGCGGCCGATGTCCTTCAGGGTGAACCACACCTGCGCGCCGTCCGGGGTCGCCGCGATGTTGGGACAGAACGGGCTGTCCTGCTTCACCCGGCCGACGATCTCATGATCGGCGACCGAGATGATGTCCGTCTCCGGATTGAACGAGGAGCAGACATAGCCGTATTTGCCGTCCGGTGAGAAGATCTGCATGCCCGGGCCAGCCGGAACCTTGATCCGCGCCTTCTCCTCATAGGTATGGCCGTCGAGGACAGCAATGTAATCCTCGCCGCGCACCGTCACCCACACCTCCTTGCCGTCGGGCGTGAAGAAGGCCTCGTGCGGCGCGCGACCGACATAGGTGACGTGCTTCACCACGTTGGTCGCGGTGTCGATGAAGCTGACGGAGTTGGACCCGATGGAGACGACGGCGAGGGTCCGATGGTCGGGCGAGAAGCCCATGCCGTGCACCAGGACCTGGCCGTGATAGAGCGGGCTGAAGTTCATCGGCTGCGGATCGCCGAGCCGGATCACGCCGAGCAGCTTGTTGTCCACCGGATCGGTGAGCGAGACCGTGTTCGAGAACTGCTCCGCGGCATAGACGCGGTCGTGATGGCTGATCGGAATGTCCGGCGCATCGGCGGCGCCCGGCGCCTGGCCGGCGAAGGCGATGGTGATGCCGGCGATCATCGTCGTTGCCAGCAAAGCGAGAGCGAAAAGGGTGGTCCTGGTCGGGGTAGTCACTGGGCGGGCTCCTGGGTGCTCGGGTTCATCTGCATGCCGCTCATATCCATCGTTCCACCCGTGGGCGCCGGTGCAGGCTGGGTCGGTGAGGCGATCGCCGGCGGCAGCGGTTCGCCGACGGCGAGGCGCATGGCCGCAATCTCCTGGAGCTGATCGACAATGATCTCCTGGGCGATGCGGCGGAGCTGCTCGTTCTTGCCGTAGCGCAGCACCGCCTTGGCCATCTCGATGGCGCCTTGGTGGTGCGGCTCCATCATCGCGACGAAATCGCGATCGACATCGCCCGTCGGCTTGATGGCCATCGCCGCCATCATCTTCGTCATGGCGGCGTCGTCTTCTTTCAGGAAGGCCGGTTCGTTGTCGGATGGAGCTGCATCGCCGGCGAGGGCGGGGAGGAAGGCACCCACGGCCAGGATCAGGCCACAGGCAAGGGGGCGGAAGCGGGGCATGGCGGCTCTCCGGGAGGTGGCGCTCTCCAGAGTGGACACCGGCGGCGGGCGCTTATTCCATCATCCCTGCGTATGGTCTGCGGCAAACGCGCTAACTCTTTGAATTTGCTGAATCCGGCATCGCGAAAAAAGTCGGTCGGGCGCTGTCGAAACCATCCCCGCCCGTTCGACGTGTCTGCATCAGGCGAGTGGAAGAGGAGCGGTGATGGTCTATCGCGGAAGCTGTCATTGCGGTCGGGTCAAGTTCGAGGCGGAGGGCGATCTAGGCCGCTACACCTTCAACCGTCACGTCCTTGCGCATCGCTTCTGCAAGATCTGCGGCATCCATACCCATGGCGACGAGGTGGCCAAGGGCGAGGGGACATCGGCCTATATCAACCTGCGCTGCGTCGAAGGCCTCGATCTCGAGGCCTTGCCGGTCCAGCACTTCGACGGCCGGTCGGTCTGATGCGCGGCCGGCTTGACACCTCAGTGTCGGCATACTTACGAATTTCAGTGGGAGGAGTTCGGTCATGAAGTTGCATTACGGCTGGGTGCTGGTCGCGACCGGTCTGGTGATGACCTGCGTCGCCATGGGCGCCATGTTCTCGCTGCCGGTCTTGAAGCCGGTGATCGCTGCCGCCATGGGCTGGTCCGATGCCGGCGTCTCCAGCGCGATGACCATCGGCTTTCCGATCATGGGTCTCGCCGGCTTCGGCTGGGGTGCGCTCAGCGACAAGTTCGGACCGAAGCCGGTGGTGCTTGCGGGCTCGCTGCTGCTGTCCGCCGGTCTCGCTCTGGCGAGCCGCGCCACCAGTCTGATGGAGTTCCAACTCGCCTACGGGGTGCTGGTCGGAATCGGCGGCGGCAGCTTCTTCCCGCCGCTGATGGCCGCCGTCACCGGCTGGTTCGAGAAGCACCGCAGCATCGCTGTCTCCCTAGTCTCCGCCGGCGTTGGGATTGCGCCGATGACCATGGCGCCCTTCGTCGCCTGGCTGATCGAGCGTCACGATTGGCGCACCACCCAACTCATCGTATCGGCGATCGTGCTCGCCGTGCTGGTCCCGGCATCGTTCCTGGTGCGGCGGGCACCCGCCGTGTCGCCCGACGCACTGCCGCCGGCGACTTCACGGGTGCATCCGTCGGAGGCGGCTGTCGCTGCGGCCCATGAGCCGATCATGACCGCCGGAGAGGCGCTGCGCTCGCCGCAGTTCATCGTGCTGGCGCTGACCTTCTTCGCCTGCTGCGCCACGCATTCCGGCCCGATTTTCCACACCGTCTCCTATGCGGAGCTCTGCGGCCTCTCGGTGATGACGGCGGTCGGCATCTACAGCATCGAGGGCTTCGGCGGATTGTTCGGACGGGTGCTGCTCGGCCTCGCCGGCGACAAGTTCGGCGCCAAGCGGGTGCTGGTGACGGGTCTGCTGGTACAGGCCGTCGGCGCCGGCGCATATTTCTTTGTGCGGAACGCCGAAGGCTTCTATTCGGTCGCGGTCGTGTTCGGCTTCGCCTATGGCGGCGTGATGCCGCTTTATGCGGTTATCGCCCGCGAGTATTTCGGCATCCGGATCATGGGGACGGTGTTCGGCGCGGCGGCGATGGTCTCCTCGCTCGGCATGTCCCTGGGGCCGGCGGCCGGCGGCTGGATCTTCGACACGTTCGGCAGCTACGGCTGGCTCTATGTTGCCTCCTCGGCGATGGGGTTCGGCGCCGCGGCGATCGCGCTCGCCTTCCCGCCGTTCCCATCCCAGCGCCGCGCCGCGGCACTCACAGCGGCCTGAGAGGAAAGCGTGCAACTCGCTAACTATCTCTTCTTCACGACGAACTGCGAGCCGGCGCTCGCCTTCTACACCGCGTGCGGCCTCGGCAAGGTGACGCTGATGGTCCGCCACGGCGAGGGCGGCATGCCGGTCGCGGTGGAGGCGATGCGGGGCAAGATCATGCATTCGCGCTTCGAAGGGCCGGGCGTGCTGTTCTATGCCTCCGACAACCACGACGCCGAGCCCATGCGGGGTTCGGCGCATTTCCTCATGATGGACGACCGAGCGAGCATCGACCGGCTGTTCGCCGACCTCAGTGCCGGCGGCACGGTCACGACGCCGCTTGGCATGCAGCCCTGGGGTGACTATTACGGCAAGCTCACGGATCGTTTCGGGGTGCAATGGATGCTCAACCTGCCGATCCGCTCCCGCGGCAGCTGAGGACATCCCATGACCACCATGTTCCCCGCGCTCGATGCGATCTACGAGCGCTATCGCAAGGCTGAGAACATCCCGGGCCTGGTCTACGGCGTCGTGCAGAAGGGCGAGTTGGTCCATGTGAAGGGCCTCGGCCAGGCCTCGGTGGAGCGCGGGACGGCGGTGCAGCCGGAGACCTTCTTCCGCATCGCCTCCATGACCAAGGTCGTCACAGCACTCGCCGTGCTGCTGCTGCGGGACCGCGGCGTGCTCACGCTGGAGGCGCCGGTCGCGAGCCTGGTTCCCGGCTTTGCGAAGGTGAAGCTCCCGACCGCGGACAGCCGTCCCCCGACGGTGCGTGACCTCCTCAGCCACACCGGCGGCCTGGTGACCGACGATCCCTGGGGCGACCGGCTGCTCGGCATGCCGGCCGCGGATTTCGACCGCCTGCTGGCGGAGGGGCTGGAATTCTCCCGCGCCCCGCAGATCGATTTCGAATACGCCAATCTCGGCTATGCGCTGCTGGGGCGGGTGATCGAGGCGGCGGCTGGGGAACCCTATTCTGGCTTCGTGCGGCGCGAGATCCTGAAGCCGATCGGCATGCCCCGCACCACCTTCGAGATCAGCGAGATCGCGGCGGCCGAGCTCGCGATGGGCTATCGCTGGTTCGAGAACCGTTGGGCGCCGCAGCGCCTTGAGCCGGACGGCGCCTTCGGCGCCATGGGCGGCATCACCACCAATGCCGTCGAATACGCGCGCTTCATCGCCTTCATGCTGGATGCCTGGCCGGCCCGGGACGGCGAAGACCGGGGGCCGGTTGCCCGCGCTTCACGCCGAGAAGTGGCCCTTGCCCACAGCGCACCGAGCGAACCAAGCTTCCGCCAGCACCAGGGCCGCACCATCGCCGCCGCCAGCGCCTATGGCTACGGCATCGTGAACACGATGGAGCCTGAGCTCGGCCGAACCATTCATCATCGCGGCGGATTGCCGGGCTACGGCTCGCATTTCCTGCTCTCGCCGGAGACCGGGATCGGCCTCTTCAGCTTCGCCAACCGCACCTATGCCGCGACCAACGAACCCAATACCGAAGCCGCGCAGGCGTTGAAGGATGCCGGTATCTGGGCTCTCCCGCAGCCGCCGGTCAGCCGCCACATCGCCGCCGCCATCGAGACGGTGGGGAAGATCTATCGCGCAGGGAAGGTGGAAGATGCATCGTCGGCCCTGGCGCTCAACCTGCTGCTCGACCGTCCCGCCGAGGAGCGGAACCGCGAACTCGCCGATCTCGCGGCGCGCCTCGGCGCGCTGACGCGGATCGAGGCGGAGCCGATCAATGCCCTCCACACGCGCTTGGTGCTGATCTGCGCCCGCGGTCGGGCCCGCGGCGAGCTGATCCTGACCGGCGAGGCCACGCCGAAGATCCAGACCCTGAGCTTCGAGGTCGTTGCCTGAGGCTCAAGCTTTCCTGAGGAACGACGCGACGCCGGACCAGTCCTTGTCGCCGAAGCCGGCCTCGACGGCTTCGGTCATGCGGTTGCGCACGGCGTCCAGCATCGGCAGGCGCTTGCCGGACTTCTCGACGGCGGCGGT
>DATKNM010000558.1:0-4340 GCA_035541335.1 Binatia bacterium | reverse complement strand
CCCGGCTGGCGCACTCTGCGGCTCGACTGGCCGGTGCATCGCCTCTTGGCGGAATCGATCACCGTCGAAGTCTTGCGCAGTCTCTCCCGCGCGCCGACCGGCCTCAGGATCGCGCCGGGCACGCCCGGCATCGTGCTGGAGGAGATGGCGCCAGGCCCTTTTGCCCTCGAGACCGCGCTCCGCAACGGCCAGCGCCTCGCGGATGCGATCAAGGCCGCGCAGGCGCTCGATCCGGCACTCGATCCTTATCCGCATGTCGCCGGCCTGGTCCAGGCCGGTGCGATCATCGACGCCATTCTCCATCCGGCGGAATCCGCGCCGGCACACTCCCATCGTCCAGAACCCAACCCTTCGTAAGGAGTCGATCGTGACCATGATCATGTCCAAGATGGATGCGGCCCAAGGCATGAAGGTCAGTGCGGCGGAACGGATCCGCAGGCTCTACGACCGTCTCGGCCTGCTGCCGCTCGACGTTATCCAGCTGATGGCCCGCTTCAGCATGGCCGTCATCTTCTGGCGCTCCGGCCAGACCAAGCTCGCCAATTGGGACCTGACGCTGCAGCTCTTCGCCAACGAGTACAAGGTGCCGGTCATCCCGCCGGAGATCGCGGCGCCGATGGCGGCGGCGGTCGAGCTCTCCTGCCCGGTACTGCTGGTGCTCGGTCTCCTCACCCGCGTCGCCACCCTGCCGATGATCGGCATGACGCTGGTGATCCAGGTCTTCGTCTATCCGATGGCCTGGTCCGATCACCTCGTCTGGATGACGCTGTTGCTCCTGCTGCTCAGCCGCGGCCCCGGCATGTTCTCCCTGGACCATCTCGCGACGAAGTTATTCGCGCGCCGCTGAAGAGCGGAGTAGGCTCGTGACTGTGATGCCCGGCGCCCAGGTTAAATATGCGGAAGCGGCGACGCCCAGCGGAACGCAGCGCGCCGACCTTCCGCATGTGGTGATCCCCCATGTGATCATTGTCGGCGCCGGCTTTGCCGGCCTCACCGCAGCCAAGTCGCTGGCGAAGACGCCTTGCCGGATCACGCTGATCGACCGGCGCAACTACCACCTGTTCCAGCCGCTGCTCTACCAGGTCGCGACCGCGGCCTTGTCGCCGGCGGATATCGCGACGCCGGTCCGCAGCATCCTGCGCCGGCAGAAGAACGTCTCGGTCCTGATGGCCCGGGTCGATGGCGTCGACCGCGTGAACCGCAAGGTCATGTTCGGCGGCAAGTCGCTGCGTTATGACGCGCTCATCATCGCGACCGGCGCCAGGCACGCCTATTTCGGCCATGACGACTGGGAATCATCGGCGCCGGGCCTGAAGAAGATCGACGACGCGACTCTGATTCGCCGCCGCCTGCTGCTCGCCTTCGAGCGGGCGGAGACCAGCGAGAGCCCGGCGCAGCGGCGCAGCCTCCTCACCTTCGTCGTGGTCGGCGGCGGTCCGACGGGTGTCGAGATGGCGGGCGCCATCGCCGAGCTCGCGAACCACGCTCTCGTTGACGACTTCCGCGCCATCGATCCCAAGCAGGCACGGATCGTGCTGGTCGAGGCCGGCCCGCGGCTGCTTCCGGCCTTCCCGGAATCCCTTTCGGCGGAAGCGAAGCGCGCCCTGGAGCGCCTCGGCGTCGAGGTGATGCTGGGCCATGCCGTCACCGAATGCGCCCCCTGGGGCATCACGGTCGCCGGAACCCAGATTCTCTCCGACACGGTGGTCTGGGCGGCCGGCGTTGCGGCCTCTCCGGCGGCGCGTTGGCTTGGCGTGGAGAAGGATCGGTCGGGCCGCGTGACGGTCGCGCCGGATCTCACCGTGCCGGGCAGCCCGGAGATTTTCGTGGTGGGCGACACCGCCTCGGTGCCTTGGCAGAACGGCACGGTTCCCGGCCAGATCGTCCCTGGATTGGCGCCCGCCGCCAAGCAGATGGGCGACTACGCGGCGGCGGTGATCCGTGCGCGGTTTGCCGGTGCGCCGCCGCCACCGCCGTTCCGCTACCGCCACATCGGTTCGCTGGCGACCATCGGCCGCGCCGCGGCGGTTGCGGATTTCGGCAAGGTCAGATTGAAAGGCAGGCTGGCCTGGCTGCTTTGGGGTATGATCCATGTCGGATTCCTGAACACTTATCGCAGCCGGACCCTGGTCGCCCTGCAATGGCTCTGGGCCTATGTCACCTACGGGCGCGGCGCGCGCCTGATCACCTCGCCCGGCACCGAGCCCGACTGAGCGCGCCATGAGCTTCATTGCAAAGACCGGCATCGGCTGGCGCGCGCCACATCACCGCGCGCTGCTGGAGACCATGCCGGCGGTCGGCTTCCTCGAGGTGCATGCCGAGAACCATATGGGCGGCGGGCGGCGTGTTGAGGTGCTGCAGGCGGCGCGGCAGGTCTATCCGATCTCCATCCACGGCGTCGGCCTCTCACTCGGCAGCGCCGAGCCGATCGACGACGACCATCTCGATCGGCTGGCGCGGCTGGTCGATGAAGTCGAGCCCATGCTGGTCTCGGAGCACGTGGCCTGGTGCCGCCAGGACGGCGTCTATCTGAACGACCTGCTGCCGCTGCCCTACACCGAGGAGGCGCTCGACATCCTGGTCCGGAACATCGATCGCGCCCAGCATCGGCTCAAGCGACCGATCCTGATGGAGAACCCCTCGACCTATCTGGAGTTCGCCCATTCCGTGATCCCCGAGGGCGAGTTCTTGGCGGAGATGGCGCGGCGTTCGGGGTGCAAGCTGCTGCTCGACGTAAACAATCTCTATGTCAACGAGCGCAATCACGGCCAACCGGCGCGCACCGCCATGGCAATGATCGATCCGGATTCGGTCCGGGAGATCCATCTCGCCGGGCATCACGTGGTCGATCTTGGCGATACGACACTGCTGATCGACGACCATGGCTCGCACGTCGCGGAGCCGGTCTGGGCGCTCTATGCCGAGGCCGTCACCCGCTTTCCGGCTGCGGTCAGCCTGATCGAGTGGGACAGCAAGATCCCGCCGCTCGACGTGCTGGTGGCCGAGGCGACGGAAGCGGACCGCCGCCGCACCGTGTCGATCCCGGAGAAGCGCCATGCCCATGCTGGCTGAACTGCAGCAGGATTTCGCCGCCTTCCTGCGGAGCAAGGCCGTGCGCGCCGACGGGCTCGGCGTCCGGCCCGCGGGCCTTACGTCGGAGCGCCGGCTCTCGGTCTATCGCAATCACCACCGCATCAGCCTCGCTGCCGCGCTGGCCGCGAACTTCCCGATCACCGCCAAGGTGGTGGGCGAGGAGGCGTTCCGCGCCCTGGCGGGGTCCTTCGTTGCGATCGCGCCGCCGGTCGATCCCTGTCTCAGCAGCTATGGCGCGGACTTCGCGGGCTTCCTCGACAGGGATGTCCGGGTCCAGGGAATGCGCTATCTCGCCGATATCGCGCGGTTCGATTGGGCCTGCGCCCGGGCCGATCAGGCCGCTGACATCGCGCCCTTCGGTCCCCAGAATCTCGCGGCGCTCGATGGCGACGCGCTGGACGCGCTTCTCCTCACGACGCATCCCTCACTGACGCTGTTGCACTCGCCTTATCCGCTGCTGCGGATTCGCGATCTCGCGCTTGGATCGTCGGATATTGAAGGCGTCTCGCTGGAGGAGGGCGGCGTCCAGCTCATGATCTGGCGGCGCGCGGGCGACGTGGTTTGGGCCGATCTCGACGCCGCGCTCTACCGCTTCGTCGAGACGCTCGCCGCCGACGGCAGGCTCGGCTCTGCGGCGGAGACCATCGATCCTGTGCGGCTGCCGGCGGCCTTGGCGGATTGCTTGCTCTCCGGCGCCTTCGCCGCGTCCGATCAGTCCCGCTGATCCAGGAACGCGCCGACGGTCTTCATGTAAAGCTCGGTCTCCTCCACATGGGGCATGTGGCTCGAATACTCGAACACCTGCCAGCGCACGTCCTTGATCCGGTCGGCGAAGGGCTGCACCGTCGCCGGCGTCGCTTCGTCATAGCGGCCGGAGATCAGCAGGGTCGGCACGGCGATGCGGTCCAGCCGGTCCACGATGCTCCAGTTCTTCAGGCTGCCGATCACGTGGAACTCGCTGGGGCCGTTCATGGTGAAATAGACCGTGGGGTCCGCCTCGATCTGCGCGAAGCTGCGGCCGACTTCCGGCGGCCAGGGGATGACGCGGCAGACATGCCGGTCGTAGAACACCCGCATCGCCGTCTGATACTCGGCGGAGGCCGTGGTGCCGGCGGCCTCATGCTTCAGGAGAGTCGCCTGTACGTCGGCGGGCAGCGCGTCCCTGAGCTTGTTGGCCTCCTGGACCCAGAGCTGCATCGAGGCGGGGGAGTCCGAGATCACCAGTGACTTGAGGCCCGCGGGCCTTG
>DATKNM010000557.1:0-6776 GCA_035541335.1 Binatia bacterium | reverse complement strand
ACCCAGGCGGTCATCCTCTATGAGAAGTATCTGCGCGCCCTCGCAGCGGACAATCCTTCCTCTGCGATCCCGTCAGGCGCGAACCGAGGCGACCAGAGCGCGTAGCTTCGCCGGCTTGATCGGCTTGATCAACAACGTGGTCGCCGGCATCTCCTGAACCAGATGCTGGATCTCGACGCTGCGATCGGCGGTGATGACTGCCGCCGGCACTTCCCGGCCGAGACGCGCGCGGATCGCGGCGATCACGTCGGTGCCGAGGCAGTTGTCATCCAGGTGGTAGTCCACCAGCACGATGTCGGGTGGCGCCTTCGCCCCATCGAGCGCGGTGAGCGCGGACGCCTCGTCCGGCGCCGCGGCAAGGCGACAGCCCCAGGTCTCGAGCAGGCTGGCCATGCCCTGCAAGACACTGGGCTCGTTCTCCACCACCAGCACATTGACGCCGCGGACAGCCGCGGACGGCGCAGGCTCTCGCGGCGGCAGGTCGATCACCTCGGTGGTGTCGGGCGCCAGCGGCACCAGCACCGAGAACGCCGATCCCCTCCCCGGCTCCGACCGCACCTTGACCGGGTGGTTCAGGAGCCGGCTGATGCGCCGGACGATGGCGAGGCCGAGGCCGTAGCCCTTCTTGCCGCCGCCGAGATCGGTCAGGCGCTGGAACTCCTCGAAGATCTCGCCGAGCTTCTCCTTGGGAATGCCGATCCCGGTATCCGCGACCTCCAGCTCGACATGGTCGCCGCGCCGGCGCGCGCCGAACAGGATCCGGCCGCTGGGCGTATAGCGGCAGGCGTTGGTCAGGAGATTCTGCAAGAGACGGCGCAGCAGCCGCACGTCGGTGGTGACGCTGAGCGAGCACGGGATGCAGCGGAAATCGATGCCGCCCCGCTCGGCCAGCGGCGCGATCTCGTTGCGGAGTGACTGCATCAACGCCGCCAGCGGCACCCGCCGGATGCTCGCCGCCACCTTGCCGGCGTCGAGCTTGGAGATATCGAGCAGGATGTTGAGGATATCCTCGACATTCGCCAGGGCGTGGTCGACCCGCCCGATCAGCGGCGGCAGCTCGTCCGGCAAGGTACGATCCTGCAGCGCCGACACGAAGAGCCGCGCCGCGTTCAGCGGCTGCAGCAGGTCGTGGCTGGCATCGGCCAGGAACTGGGTCTTGCTGGCATTGGCGCGCTCGGCTTCGACCTTGGCTTTCTGCAGCTCGCCGGCGATCCGACGCCGCTCCACCACTTCGGAGAGCAATGTCTCGTTCAGCTGCTGCAGCGAAGCCGTGCGCTCATAGACCCGTCGCTCCAGCTCCTCCTTGGCCGCTTCCAGGATGCGCTGTGCGCGCCGGCGCTCGGTGATGTCCTGGATCAGCGCGAAGAAGCCGATCACCTTTCCCTTCTGGTCTCGGTGCGGCACGTAGGTTGCGAGGCCGAAGCGCGGCTCGCCGTCGGCGGAGGGCAGGGTCAGGTCGAAGACCACGGTCGAGCCGCGGAGCGCGCGGTCGATATAGGGCCGGCGATAGGCATGTTCGGCCTCGCCGAGCACCGTCCGCAGCGCCCGGCCCAGGATCTGCTTGCCGTTGCGGCCGAACGTGGTGCGGTAGGCCCGGTTGACGAATTGATAGTGCTCCTGCTCGTCGATGTAGCTCATCATGGTCGGCACGGCGTTGGCGAACAGGCGGATCCGCTGTTCCGTGTCGTGCAACGCCTCCTCGGCGAGGCGGCGCTCGGTGATCTCGGCATAGGAGATGACGAAGCCGCCGTCCGGCATGGGGTCGCGCTTGATGGCAAACCAGCGGCCGTTGACCGACACCTCCGCCGGTGTCGACGCGTTGGCCGTCACGATCAGCGAGGCGGTGCCGAGCTCGGAGACCTCGCGCAAGTCGTTGAACCGCTGGAAGCTGTGCAACGTCGCACCCGGCGTCACCAGCTGGGGCGGCAGCTCCAGGAGCTCGCCGTAGCGCCGGTTGGCGGTGACCAAGCGCTGCTCGCTGTCGAACACCGCGACGCCGATCGACATGCTCTCCAGGGTCGCCTGCAGGTGCAGCGAGCGCTCGGCCAAGGCCCGCTCCCGCTCCAGCCGTTCGGCGTCCTTGATGTCGGTGATGTCCGTGTAGACCGATGCGATGCCGCCTTCGAGGGAGACGCGGTCGTTGACCTGGATCCAGCGTCCGTCCGAGAGCGCATAGACCCAGCGGCTGGAGCCGAAGCGGCGGGTGGCGTCGCGCTGACGCAGGCGGTCCCCCAGCCATTGCTCCGGCGTCACATCCTCGGGCGTCGCGATCGAACCGTCCTCGACCGCGACCTTGATCAGCTCCTCGAAGCTGGCGCCGGGGCGAATCTCGCCAGCGGGGCTCGGCCAGAACGACATGAAGCGCCGGTTGCAGAGGATCAGGCGGTCCTCGGGATCGAAGATCGCGAAACCCTCGGAGATGCTGTCGATCGCGTCACGCAGGCGGTTCTGGGCGGTCAACCCGACGACGACGGCTTCATTCAGTTCGCGGTTGGAGCTCGCCACCGCCTCCAGGGCCTGCTCCAGCTCCTGCGTCCGCTCCTTCACCAGGCGATCCAAGAGCACCGCGGCCTGGAACAGGTGATAGGCGTTGCCCTGCAGGTCGAGGCTGTGCTCGACGTGCTTCATCAGCGCCCGGTTGATCTCCCGGAGCTTCTCCACTTCGCGCCGCAGCGTGACGGTCTCGTCGTTGGCCGGGAGCAGCTTGGTGAGGTTCATGGCGCGTCGCCCCTCCCTCAGCGCTGGCCGCCGAAGGCGATGCCGGTGAAAGTCTGGCTCATATGCATGGTGCCGAACTGCTCACCGTAGGTGTTGAAACCGATCACCTTGTTGGCGGAGAGCAGGCGCGAGACGGGGGCCAGCATCTGACCCTGCTCCATCTCGATGTAGCGCAGGATGCAATCGAAGCCGAGCACCGCCTCGACCTCGCCGAGGTCCTTGTTGAGACGCTTGAACACGGCATCGAGATCGCCCACCAGGTCGCCGCTGTTGGCGATGCTGAGGACCAGGCCCTCGTCGATCGCGCAGAAGAACTGCAGGCTGTCGTCCGGATTGACCTTCTGGATCGCCCGGGCGTAGTAGCGGCCGCCGGCCCGGACCACCAGCGGGTGGAGCGCGAAGACGCCCGGCGTGAGCTCAGAGCGATCGAGCCCGAGCAGGCGCGCGTATTCAAGAGCCGCCGGCTCGGCGTTGATCTGCATGACGACCCGGTGCGCCGGATCCGCCCTTGTGATGACGAGCTGCTGCTCCAGCGGCTCGAAATGCTGGGTCTGGAATACCCGGAAGTCGAGATCGGTCGAGATCAGCATCAGCACCGCCGCATTGGTCAGCACCCGGCCGCCGAGGAACATGTTCGGCTCAGTGGTCATGGCGCTGGTCCCGGCCGAGCCTCCGACCAGCGGCACATGGCCCAGCGCGTTGCCGAATGCGCTGGCGATCGCCTCCTCCCGCATCGACAGGCCGTCGTTGATCAGGACGGCGAAGGGATGCGGCTTGTGCGACCGCGCCTGCAAGGCCTCGTGCTCGACCAGCAAGGCGCGCGCGGCACTGAATCCGTCGGCGATCTGGAAGCTGGAAAGCTGCTCGAACAAACGGATCGACGTCACGAAATGTTCCGACGGCAGACTGATGCCGGCAATGGTCCCATGGCGATATCCGAACGGCGTCAACTCACCTGCCGTCGTGCATCCGGCGATCGGGACACGTGCGCCATGGGCGCCGACCGCCGCGGCGATCTCGGCGATCGGAAATTGCGGCGAGCAGAACAGCAGGACGAGATCGCTGTCGTCCTTCGCTATGGCGTCGAGCAGGGTGAAGACCGCGTCCCGCAGACCGGCGTGGTCTTCGCATTCCTGGACGCCCCAGCGTATGCCGCTGCTCGGACCGACGCCCTGGTGGAGCGCCACTTTGTCAGTGACTTCCATCACGTCCTCCCAAGGATCGCAGGCTCTCTCGCCCTTTTTCAGTGGGGCCGGCCCGCTTCGGGTGCTATAGCATTATTCACCGATATCACCTCGATCCAAAGTCCAATTTCAGATGGCAGGGACTTCTCGTTAGCATTCAAGTTCAACCTCTTCTCCACGGCCGCAGGGTTCTGCCAGACCGATGCGCCGGCGTGGGATTCTACCGGCGACAGGAAAGCGACATGAAGACCAAGGCAGCGTTGGCGACCCAGGCCGGGAAGCCGCTCAGCATCGAAGAGGTGGACCTCGAAGGCCCGAAGGCCGGCGAAGTCCTGGTGGAAGTGAAGGCCACGGGGCTTTGCCACACCGATTGGTTCACGCTGTCCGGTGAAGATCCGGAGGGCGCGTTTCCCGCGATCCTCGGCCATGAAGGCGCCGGCATCGTGGTGGACGTGGGACCCGAGGTGAAGTCGCTGAAGAAGGGCGACCATGTCATCCCGCTCTACACGCCGGAATGCCGCGAGTGCGAGTATTGCCTCAGCCGCAAGACCAATCTCTGCCAGAAGATCCGCACCACCCAGGGGCAGGGCCTGATGCCCGACGGCACCAGCCGGTTCTCCTTCCAGGGCAAGAAGGTGCTGCACTACATGGGCACCTCGACCTTCTCCAACTTCACCGTGGTGCCGGAGATCGCGCTCGCCAAGATCCGTGAGGACGCGCCCTTCGACAAGGTCTGCTACATCGGCTGCGGCGTCACGACCGGCATCGGCGCCGTCATCAATACCGCCAAGGTCGAGGAAGGCGCCAACGTCGTCGTGTTCGGCCTCGGCGGCATCGGCTTGAATGTGATCCAGGGCGCCCGGCTGGCCGGCGCCAACATGATCATCGGCGTCGATCTCAACCCGGGACGCAAGGCGCTGGCCGAGAAGTTCGGCATGACCCACTTCGTCAACCCGAAGGAGGTCGAGGGCGACATCGTCCCCTATCTCGTCAATCTCACCAAGGGCGGCGCGGACTACAGCTTCGAGTGCATCGGCAACGTAAAGACCATGCGCCAGGCGCTGGAATGCTGCCACAAGGGCTGGGGCGTCTCGGTGATCATCGGCGTCGCCGGCGCCGGCCAGGAGATTTCGACGCGTCCGTTCCAGCTGGTCACGGGCCGGGTCTGGAAGGGCACTGCCTTCGGCGGCGCCAGGGGCCGGACCGACGTGCCGAAGATCGTCGACTGGTACATGGACAAGAAGATCAACATCGACGACCTCATCACCCACACCATGCCCTTGAAGGACATCAACAAGGGATTCGAGTTGATGAAGAAAGGCGAGTCGATCCGGAGCGTGGTGATTTACTGAAGCCCGAGCAATGGAGCCGAGTATGGCTCAGACAATTCTGCAGACGGCCGCACTACCAACGATCGAGACCATCGCCCGCCATCGGTGCTTCGGAGGTTGGCAAGGCTTCTATCGCCATCAGTCGATCGAGATCGGCCTGCCGATGCGGTTCGGGGTCTATCTCCCGCCGCAGGCCGAGCAGGGCAAGGTCCCGGTCCTCACCTATCTCGCGGGATTGACCTGCAGCGAGGAGACGTTCCCGATCAAAGCCGGCGCGCAACGCCTTGCGGCGGAGCTCGGGCTGATGTTGGTCGCACCGGATACCAGCCCGCGCGGTACCGACTTTCCGGGCCAGGCCGATCATTGGGATTTCGGGGTCGGCGCCGGGTTCTATGTCGATGCGACCGAAACACCATGGTCGAAGAACTGGCGGATGTATTCCTACATCAACCATGAGCTTCCCGGCCTGATCGCCGCCAATTTCCCGGCCGATCCGGAGCGGCAGGGCATCTTCGGCCACTCCATGGGCGGCCATGGCGCCCTCGTCTCGGCGCTGAAGAACCCCAAGAAGTACCGCTCGGTCTCCGCCTTCGCACCGATCGCGGCGCCGTCCCGCTGCCCTTGGGGCGAGAAGGCCTTCACCGGCTATCTCGGGCCGGACCGCACGAAGTGGCGTGCCTATGACGCGACCGAGCTCCTGCAGGTGAAGCCGTTCCATTCCGAGATCCTGATCGACCAGGGCCTGGACGACGAGTTCCTGACCGAGCAGTTGAACCCGACTCTGTTCGAGAAGGCCGCGGTGAAGGTCGGCCAGCCGGTGGAGCTCCGGCTGCACCAGGGCTACAACCACGGCTACTACTTCATCCAGTCCTTCATGGCCGATCATCTGAAGCGTCACGCGGCGGCCCTTTACAAGTGAGGGCGCGGATGGACGGGCCGTGAAGCGGATCGCCGCGCTCACCCTCGCCATCCTCTCCGCGGTCTGCCTGCTGGCCGGCGGTGCCAGCGCCGAGCTGTCCGAGGTCCGCGTCGGCACCCTGAAATTCGGGACAGTCAATTGGGAGCTCGGCGTGATCGCCGACGGCCTCGACCGCAAGCACGGCTTCGCCTTGAAGCCGGTCGTCCTCGCCGACAACGATGCGACCAGCGTCGCCCTGCTCTCCGGCGATGTCGATGCCATCGTCACCGACTGGATCTGGGTCGCGAAGCAGCGGTCGCTCGGGCGCGACTACACCTTCGTGCCCTATTCGCGCTCGGTGGGCGCGCTGATGGTCGATCCGAAGAAGGGCTTCAAGACCATCACAGACCTGAAAGGCCATTCCATCGGCGTCGCCGGCGGCGCCACCAACAAGAACTGGCTGCTGCTCGAGGCCTATGCCCGGAACGCCGGATTCGATCTCGCGAAGGAGGCCGACATCCAGTTCGCGGCGCCGCCGGTGCTGAACGAGCTGCTGGTGCGCGGCAAGCTCGACGCCGTGGCCAACTTCTGGAACTTCAACGCCCGCCTCGAGCAGCAAGGCATGGTCCCCTTGCTGACCGTTGC
>DATKNM010000556.1:0-7475 GCA_035541335.1 Binatia bacterium | reverse complement strand
TTGCGGTCCGGGCAGAAGGTGTGGACGCGATAGCCGAGCCGTGCCGCCGCCATCGCCGTCATGCGGCCGAGCTGGCCGCCGCCGAGGATGCCGATGACGGCGCCCGGCGCGATGATCTGGTTGCGTTCGACCGGCTTCGGTGCCGCGGACATGCCTAGCGCACCCCGGTGGCAGGGACGGCGGGATGCGCCGGATGGTCGGCGACCGACGCGGTCTGGCGGTGTCGGTAGTCGGCGAGACGTGCCGCAAGGCGTGAGTCGCCGAGCGCCAGGATCGAGGCGGCGAGCAGCCCGGCATTGATCGCGCCGGCCCGGCCGATGGCGAGCGTCCCCACCGGTACGCCGGCCGGCATCTGCACGATCGACAGCAGGCTGTCCTGGCCCTTCAGCACCGCGGATTCGACCGGCACGCCGAGCACCGGCAGCTCGGTCAGCGACGCGGTCATGCCGGGCAAATGCGCGGCGCCGCCGGCGCCGGCGATGATCACCCGGATGCCGCGCGCCTTCGCGCTCTCGGCATAGTCCACCATGCGCTTCGGCGTGCGGTGCGCTGAGACGATCCGGGTCTCATGGGCGACGCCGAGCTCATCCAGGATCTCCGCCGCATGATGCATGGTCTGCCAGTCGGACTGGCTCCCCATGATGATGCCGACCAGGGGTGCGCGGCGGCCTCCCTTCGAGTCTCGGGCGGCGGAACGTTTGGTCAAGGAGCGTTTGGCCTGCGGCTTCTTGGAGGCCCCAGTGGCTGGCATGCGTGCGATGTCCCGGCTTCAGGCGGCGAAGGCGGGATTATAGGTAGCGAATCGAGGAACTCAAGCCAAGCGATTGAGCTGCCAGGATTCTTCTTTCGATGCCGCCCGGCGCCGCGAACCATGGCGCGGTGCGGCCGAATCACGCATCATCGGTCCGGGGAGACCCGTGGCGCGGCGGCGATTAAGCCGCTGTTAACTACGGACGAATAGGATTTCAATACTCGAATGCCACCGACGCCGGGTGTCGGACGTAAGGGGGCGGGCATGGATCCGGCGGGATCCGCCGGACGGGACAGAGTGCGATTCCGCGGTGAGGCGGCGAAATGAGAGTTCGTGACAAGGTCATTCCCGGCACGGGCGCCGTCGTGGCAGCGCGCCCCGTCGCGAAGGCCGCCAAGGTCAGCGCCGCCGCGCCGGTCACCGGCGCCGCGGAAGCGGCCCGCGCCGAACCCGTCGATGAAGCGCGTTTCCTCGGCCTGACCGAGACCGAGCTTTCGCCCTCCGTCCGCGCCGCCCTCCAGACCCTGCTCGACGAGGTGGCTAGGCTCCGCGAGGAATTGAACCGCACCCGCAAGCGCATCGCGCATCTGGAGCGTCTCGCCGACGAGGACGCCATGCTGCCGATCGCCAATCGGCGCGCCTTCGTCCGGGAGCTGACGCGCCTCATCTCCTATTCGGAACGCTACGGCTCGCCGGGCTCGGTGCTTTATTTCGATTTGAACGGCATGAAGATCATCAACGACCGGTTCGGCCATGCCGCGGGCGACGCGGTCTTGCAGCACTTCGCCACCTTGCTGGTCAACAACGTGCGTGACTCCGACGTCGTCGGCCGCCTGGGCGGTGACGAGTTCGGCGTGATCCTGGCCCAGGCGGACCGCCCGCAGGCGGAGGAGAAGGCCGAGCAGCTACTCGGCGTGATCAAGGGCACGCCGATGGACTGGGAGGGCAACGAGATCACGCTCTCCTGCGCGGTCGGCATCCACCAGTTCTCGGGCGAGCAGACCGCCGACGATGCGCTCTCCGAGGCCGACGCCTCGATGTACCGTGAGAAGAAGAAGCATTACGACGGCAAGCCGCCCAGGGGTGGCTAGGAGCGGTGGTTAGGGGCGGCGGTTAGAACCGGTCGATGATCGTGATGCCGACCCCGGTATAGCCGTTCATCGCAGCCAGCGCCGCGCCGGACTCTTCCAAGGGAATCGTATGCGTGACCAGCCGTGCCGGGTCGATGCGGCCGGCGGCGATCATGCCGAACAGGGCCGAGAACCGGCTCGCCGGAATCCCGCGGGTGCCCATGATCGCGATCTGCCGGGAATAGACCAGCTCCAGCAGCGGGATCGTCGGCTCGGCATGCTTCCCGAGCGGCATGCCGACCTGCACATGGCGGCCGAGCTTGCGCAACCCCCGGATCGAATTGTGGAAGGTCGCAGTGATGCCGAGCGCGTCGAGCGACACGTGGGCGCCGCCCTCGGTCGCCTCGCGCACCGCGGCTCCGACATCGGCGAGGGCGGAGACGTTGAGAGTCTTGGTGGCGCCGAGATCGCGGGCGAGCTTCAGCGCGTCGTCGTTAACGTCGATCGCCAGGACCTGCGCGCCCAGCGCCGCACCGATCATCACCGCCGACAGGCCGACGCCGCCGGCGCCGTGGATCGCCAGCCATTCACCCGGCTGCAGCTTGGCGCGATCGGCCACGGCGCGGAACGAGGTGGTGAGGCGGCAGCCCATGCCGGCCGCCGCCGTGAAGGCGATCGATTCCGGCAGCGGCACCAGGTTGAAGTCGGCGCGCGGCACCGCGATCCTTTCCGCGAAGGCGCCCCAGGAGGAGAAGCCGACCACGTGCTGGTGATTGCAAACCGTGGGATCGCCGCCGCGGCAGTCCGGGCATTGCCCGCAGGCGAGGATGAAGGGAGCGGTCACGCGGTCGCCCGGCTTCACTCGGCGGCAGTCGCGCCCGACCTCGGTCACGATGCCGGCGAACTCGTGTCCCGGCACGTGGGGCGCCGCGACATCGGGATCGGCCCCGGTCCAGGCATGCCAGTCCGAGCGACAGACGCCGCAGGCCCGCACCGTGACGATGGCACCATCCGGCGGGCACACAGGCTCGGCGACGTTCTTGACGGAGAGCGGGGCGTTGAAGGCGTCGAACAGGGCCGCTCTCATCTTTACTCCGCTATTTGGGTCGAATCAGCCAGGCACCGGTGAGGACCAACAATGCAACAGCGGCAGGTCCCAGCGCCATCCAGGATTCACTGGCCGCAATGGCCGCCGTTCCCGCCCAGGCGACCGAGGAGAAGGCTTCGGCGAAGGTGGCGATGCGGGACGAGGTCTGCCGGCGGCGGAAGTAGCGGCGCTTGGCCTGGCTGCGGAACATGACCTGGATCAGGGTCGAGGAAGCGGCGGCGAGCGCGATGCCGGCGGCGACGATGAGCGCGGTCCGGATCGACCGCCCCGCCATGGCGACCAGGAACGGCACGAAGACGATCAGCACCGCGATCATGACGGATTCGACCTTGGCGGCGATCATGCGCCGGGGCGCGATCGGCGCGCTGGCGATCAGGTCCGGCGCATCCTCGCCGGAGACGGCGAGCCAGGCGAGGCCGCCACCGAGCTGGCCCGCCGCCATGGTCAAGACCGGCGCCAGCACAACGAGGCCGCCGGCGCTGCTGCCGTAGGAGAGCCAGAGGAAGATCGCCGGCGGAATGAGATAGAGCAGCTGCATCAGCGATTGCGAGGCGAGCCAGGGATCGCGCAGCAGCAGCACCCATTCCTTCCGCCGCAGCAGCCCGGCCGAGGAGCTCGGGCGGAACCGGCCGAGGAAGAAGCCGGTCATGCCCTTGCCGAGGACATGGCCGGTGGCGACGTCGGCCGCCGCGGCCGCCATGGCGTAGTCGCCGAGCCTTCCGGCGAGCAGCAGCATCGGCGCGACGAAGATCGCAAGGCCGGTGACGGCGACGATAAGCAGCGCGGCGGGATCGCCGAGGATCGCCCGCGCCGGCAGCCAGAGGAGGCTCTGCGGTCCCGGCGCATGGGCCAGCACCACGTCGGACTGGAAGAAGGCCGATTGCGACAGGGTGCCGATCGAGACGATCGCCACCACCTGGATCGCGATGATGAAGGCGGAACCGATGACCGCGGCGACGATCTGCGAGGCGAGCCGGGTGCGCCGCGCGCCCATGAGGTCGAAGAGGGCGGCCGTCAGCACCAGGGCGATGCCGGAGGCGGCGAGGCCGCCGGCGACGGAGACGCCATAGGCGCAGAGCCAGCGTGGGCCGCCGCGCAAGACCAGCACGTCGATGAAGGGCGCCGCCACGAAGACCGTCATCGCGATGGTCGAGACCGCGACCGAGAAGACCCTGAGGCCCAGGACCCGGCGCAGCGAGACCGGCGAGGACTTGAGGAGATCGAGATCGCCGCGGCCGTAGAAGAGGCGCGTCACCTGCTCGACCGCCTGGGAGAGCATCAGGAAGAAGCTGAGGCCGATGCTCCCGGTGACGGCGCTGAAGGCATCGACCCCTGATTCCTCGGTCACGCCGGCGAAGCGCGCCACCATGCCGTAGGCGAGAAAGTGCATGGCGACGGCGACGAAGATGAGCCAGATCGCCACCGAACGGCTGCGCCAGCGATAGCCCGCCGTCATCAGCCAGACGAGATCGCGCCAGGAAAGCCGGCTCTCCTGACGCGCCAGCCAGGCGAGGGGGCGGGGATGGAGCGCGGTGTCGCCGCTCACGGCGCCGGTTCCGCAACCAGCGTCAGAAACACATCCTCGAGGCTGGTGTCGCCCACCTTGGAGCCCGCTTGCCGGCGGAGTTCGTCGAGCGTGCCCTCGGCGATGAGCTTGCCTTGCGCGATGACGCCGATCCGCTCCGCCATGCGCTCGGCGACTTCCAGGATGTGCGTGGTCATGATGACGGTGCAGCCCTGTGCCACCTTCTGCAGCAGCACGTCCTTCACCAGCCGCGCGGCGCGGGCATCGAGCCCGGTCAGGGGCTCGTCGAGGATGATCAGCTTCGGGTCGTGCACCAGGGCGCCGGCCAGCGCCACCTTCTGGCGCATGCCCTTGGAGAAGCCCTCACAGCGCTCCTCTGCGTGCGGCGCCAGCTCCAGCCAGCGCAGCAGCTCTCTCGCATTGCGCTCGGCGAGGCCGGGCTCGATGCCCCAGAGCCCGGCGACGAAGGCGAGGTATTCCAGCGGCGTCAGCTTGTCATAGATCATCGGCTCGTCGCTGACCCAGGCGGTGATCTGCTTCGCCGCCGTAGGCTTGGCGAGCGCGTCGATGCCGAAGATCGTGATGCTGCCGGCATCGGGCGGCATCAGCCCGGCGACCATGCGGAGCGTCGTCGTCTTGCCGGCGCCGTTGGGGCCGAGGAGGGCGTAGAACTCTCCGGCCCGGATCACGAGGTCGAGCCCGTCCACCGCCGGCCGCTGGAAGGTCTTGCGCAGGCCCTGCACCACCAGGGCGCTGGTCTCCGCATCGGTCCCCATACCGGGCGCCGCCCGGTTCACCGCGATCTCGCGCAACTGCATGGTCTGGAACTCGCCATCGGGGTCAGAATGCCGCGCCAGTAGAGCCCTGTCATCATTGCTAAGCCCTTAACGGAGTTTGCAATTGTGCGAAGAGCCGGTACCTTCGCCTGGGCTGGACCGCGGGACGGGCGATGGGTGCACTCGAAGGTTGGGCGTTCTTGCATCTCTGGAACGCCGTGGGCGCAGTCCTGGGCACCCTGCTCCATGTGGGGCTGGCGATCGTCGTCACCGTCCACATCCTGCTCTACAAGCGCGACGTGCCGGCGGCGATCGCCTGGATCGGCCTCGCCTGGTTTTCTCCGATTCTCGGGCCGCTGCTCTACTGGCTGTTCGGCATCAACCGGGTGCGGCGCCGGGCCTATCGGATCAGCCATCGCTATCTCGCCCGCCGCTCGCCGCCGCCGCCGATCGGCACGATGCGCAGCGAGAAGTACGCGGCGCTGGAGCGGGCGGTCGGCATCATCACCCGGCGGCCGACCCTGGCCGGCAACAGCGTCACGCCGCTCCGGAGCGGCGACGAGGCCTATCCGGCCATGCTGGCGGCGATCGCCGAGGCGAGGGTCAGCGTCGGGCTCGCCAGCTACATCTTCTTCGACGATGCGGCGGGACGGCCGTTCATCGACGCACTGATCGCCGCCCAGGCGCGCGGCGTCGAGATCAGGGTGATCGTCGACGGCGTGGGCAGCGGCTATCTGTTCTCGGCCGCCGCCCTCCGCCTGCGGCAGGGCGGCGTCAAGGTCGTGCGCTTCATGCATTCGCACTGGCCCTGGCGCATGGCCTTCCTCAACCTGCGGAACCACAAGAAGATCCTGGTGGTGGACGGGGAGCGCGGCTTCATCGGCGGATTGAACATCAGCCGCTTCAATCTCGCCGCCTGCGATCCGCGGCACGCCGTGCGCGACATGCACTTCGAGATCCGCGGGCCGGTGGTTGCGCAGATCACCGAGGCCTTCATCGCCGATTGGGAGTTCGCGACCGGCGAGGTGCTGGAGGGCGCGAACTGGTTCCGGGAATGCGCCGATTGCGGACCGTCGCTGGCGCGGGTCATCACCTCCGGGCCGGACCAGGACATCGAGAAGATCGAGTTCATGTTCCTGCAGGCGATCGGCTCGGCGCAACGCGCGATCAAGATCATCACGCCCTATTTCCTGCCGGACGAGCGGCTGATCGCAGCCCTCGAGCTGGCGGCGATGCGCGGCGTCGATGTCGACATCGTCATTCCGGAGAACAGCGACCACGTCCTGATGGACTGGGCGGTCATGGCGCATATCGCGCCGCTGCTGATCGCCGGAGTCCGGGTCTGGCGTGCGCCCCAGCCGTTCGAGCATTCCAAACTGATGACCATCGACGGCGGCTGGGCGCTGGTCGGCAGCGCCAACTGGGACCAGCGCAGCCTGCGGCTCAATTTCGAGCTGAACATGGAGGTCTACGACCCGGACTTCACGGCGCTGCTTTCGGAGAAGATCGCGGCGCGGCAGGGAATGGAGATCACGCTGCGCTGGCTCTTCTCCGGCTCGTTCGCGGCGCGTCTGCGGAACCGCGCGGCGCGGCTGCTGCTGCCCTATCTGTGATCGGCGCGCCCTACTTGTGATCGGCGCGCCCTACTTGTGATCGGCGCGAGTGAGCTCCATGCGGATCGGATGGTGATCCGAGGGGCCGCGATCGAGCACCGTCGGGTGGTGGCAGTGGAGCTCGCGCACGAAGCAGCGGTCGAGCCGGGTCCGATACATGTGGGTACGCTGCCGCGGGCCGGCGTCGTGGAAGCCGGCGAGACGGATCTGGCCGACGGCGTTGTAGTCGCCGATGATCGCCGCCGGCCCATGCAGGCGGTCGGCCGCGGTGCGGAGCTGGCGCCGGTTCAACAGCTGGCCGTGGGAGAGATGCACGTTGGCGAAGTCGATGCCCTTCACGCGGACGATCTGCGCGAGGCGCGGCGGGACCCGGCCCGGCAGCCGCGAGCTCGGCAGCTCGACGAAGGCCGGCTCCGGGATCGCGTGCAGGGTCCAGGCGGCGAGGCCGTAGACGCGCTTCGGCAGGGGCAGGAAATGGAAATGGCCGCCGACTATCTCGGTCAGGTGGGCGAGAGTCGGCTTCGCCTCCTGCATCAGCAGCAGCTCCGGCCTCTCCGCCTCGATGAGATCCACCAGGTGCGACCGCACCGCGCCACCGCGATGCCAGAGATTCCAGCTGATCACCTTCACCG
>DATKNM010000555.1:0-5459 GCA_035541335.1 Binatia bacterium | reverse complement strand
GGCATCCGGCCCGAACACGCGCTCCACCGAGGAATGCGCGATGTCGCGCTCGTGCCAGAGCGTCACGTTCTCCAGCGCCGGATTGACCGCGGCGCGGACGATCCGCGCAAGACCGGTGAGATTCTCCGAGAGCACCGGGTTCCGCTTATGCGGCATGGCCGAGGAGCCCTTCTGCCCCGGCGAGAAATACTCCTCCGCCTCGCGCACCTCGGAACGCTGCAGGTGCCGGACCTCGGTCGCGAGGTTCTCGACCGAGCTCGCGATGACGCCGAGCACCGCGAAGAACATCGCGTGGCGATCGCGCGGGATGACCTGGGTCGAGACCGGCTCGATCGAGAGGCCGAGCTTCTTCGCCACGTGCGCCTCGACCCGGGGGTCGATGTTGGCGAAGGTGCCGACCGCGCCGGAGATGGCGCAGGTCGCGATCTCGTCCTTTGCTGCGAGGAGGCGCTGCTTCGCCCGGGCAAAAGCCGCGTAATGCCCGGCGAGCTTCACGCCGAAGGTGGTGGGCTCGGCATGGATGCCGTGGCTGCGGCCGATGGTCGGCGTCAGCTTGTGCTCGAAGGCGCGGCGCCTCAGCGCGGCCAGCAGCGCGTCGAGGTCGGCGAGCAGCAGCTCCGCCGCCTGCTTCATCTGCACGGCGAGGCAGGTGTCGAGCACGTCGGAGGAGGTCATGCCCTGGTGGACGAAGCGCGCCTCCGGGCCGACATGCTCGGCGAGATTGGTCAGGAAGGCGATGACGTCGTGCTTGGTCTCGCGCTCGATCTCGTCGATCCGCGCGATCTCCCACTTCCCCCGCGCCCAGACCGCCTTCGCGGCCTCCTTCGGGATCACGCCCAATTCGGCTTGTGCGTCGCAGGCATGGGCCTCGATCTCGAACCAGATGCGGAACCGGTTTTCCGGCTCCCAGATGCGCGCCATCTCGGGGCGCGAATAGCGGGGAATCATCAGGACCTCTGTGGATTTCCGCCGCAAGAAACGCGGCAAAACGCCCCGCTGTCAACCCTTGAGCGACGCCGAGCCCGCCTCCCCTTGCCTCTCCACAAGCTTCCATCGCAGAGTGCGGGCAAAATCGGTCCATCGGGGCAGGAAATGACTGGGAGTCCTTTGAAACACCTGTTTTCGCCGCTGACGATCCGCGGCAAGACCATCAAGAACCGCATCCTGTCGACCGGGCATGACACCACCATGCCGACGGATTCGCTGCCCAACGACCGGCTGGTCGCCTATCACCGGGCGCGGGCCGAGGGCGGGGTCGGGTTGATCATCGTCCAGGTGGCGGGGGTACACGATTCCGCCCGCTACACCACCCATGTGCTGATGGCGACCACCGACGACTGCATCCCCGGCTATCGCAAGATCGCCGACGCCTGCCACGCCCACGGCACCACGGTCTTCGGCCAGCTCTTCCATCCCGGCCGCGAGGTGATGGAGAGCCAGGACGGCACCGCGCCGGTCGCTTATGCCCCTTCCGCCGTGCCGAACGAGCGCTTCCACGTGATGCCGCGGCCGCTTTCCAAGCGCATGATCCGCGAGATCGTGGACGGCTACGGCAGCGCCGCGCGGCGGCTGGGAGCAGCCGGATTGGACGGCGTCGAGATCGTCGCCAGCCACGCTTATCTGCCGGCGCAGTTCCTCAACCCGCGGGTCAACCTCAGGGACGACGAATACGGCGGCGCGTTCGAGAACCGCCTCCGCTTCCTCCATGAGATCATTGCCGCGATCCGCCGCGAGGCAGCGGCCGATCTCATCATCGGCATGCGGATCAGCGGCGACGAGAAGGACTATAACGGCCTGCAGGACAGCGAGGCCCTGCAGGTGATGGAGGCGCTGGACGGGGAGCTCGACTACTACAACATCGTCGCCGGCTCCTCCGCGAGCTTCGCCGGCGCGGTGCACATCGCCGCCCCGATGGCCTTCGAGCACGGCTATGTGGCGCCCTTCGCCGCCGCCGCCAAGGCACGGGTGAAGACGCCGATCTTCGTCGCCGGCCGCATCAACCAGCCGCAGGATGCGGAGCGCATTCTCGCCTCCGGCCAGACCGACATGGTCGGCATGACCCGCGCCCTGATCTGCGATCCCGAGATGCCGGGGAAGGCGCAAGCAGGACGCCTCGACGACGTCCGCGCCTGCATCGCCTGCAACCAGGCCTGCATCGGGCATTTTCACCTCGGCTATCCGATCTCCTGCATCCAGCACCCGGAGACCGGCCGCGAACTCGTCTACGGCAAGCGGAAGCCGATCGCGAAGAAGAAGCGCATTCTCATCGCCGGCGGCGGTCCGGGCGGGATGAAGGCCGCGGCCGTCGCGGCCGAGCGCGGACATGACGTGACGCTGTGCGAAGCGGCCGAGCGGCTCGGCGGCCAGACCCTGCTCGCACAGCTCCTGCCGACCCGGGCCGAGTTCGGCGGCATCGTCACCAACTTGACCCGGGAGATGGAGCTGGCCGGCGCCAAGGTGCTGACCCGGACCAAGGTCACCCGCGCGCTGATCGAGCGGGAGAGGCCGGACGCGGTGATCGTCGCCACCGGCGCGAAGCCGCGCGCCGGCGAGATCGAAGGCGTCGAGACCGGCCATGTGGTCAATGCCTGGCAGGTGATCCGGAACGAGGTCAATGTCGGCAGCTCGGTCGTCATCGCCGATTGGCGCTGCGACTGGATCGGCATGGGCCTCGCCGAGAAGCTCGCCCGCTCCGGCTGCCAGGTGCGGCTCGCAGTCGATGGCTACATGCCGGGCCAGCGCATCCACCAATACGTCCGCGACCATTGGCTGGGCGAATTGCAGAAGCTGAACGTAGAAGTCATCCCGTTGGCGCGCCTTTACGGCGTGGATGGCGAGACGGTCTATCTGCAGCACGCCACCAGCGGGGAGCCGATCGTGCTCGAGGGCGTGAACACCCTGGTCGCGTCGCTGGGGCACGAGCGGGTCCACGACCTCGAGGACGAGCTCGAAGGCTACGTCGGCGAAGTCCATCTAATCGGCGACTGCCTGACCCCGCGCACCGCGGAAGAGGCGGTATTCGAGGGATTGAAGGTGGCGGCCGAGATTTGATGCCCTAGGTCACTGGACTCTCAGTTTGAAGCGTCATGCCCGGGCTTGGCCCGGGCATCTCGCTCCACTGGGCACGAGATCGCCGGGTCACGCCCGGCGATGACGTTTCACAAGACTTCGGATCAGTTGGTCGGTTCCTGGGCGTACTTGCCGTCGTGCCAGATGAACCAGGCGTAGCGGATCTGCTTCAAGTCGCCCTTCTCGTCCCAGGCGAGATCGCCGATGACGGTCGGGATGGTGTTGGCGCGGAGCGTCTCCGCCACCTTCTCGCTGTCGGTGGAGCCGGCCTTGGCGACGGCCTCGGCCCAGGCCTGGATCGCGGCATAGGAGCTCAAGGTGTAGCCCTCCGGCTCATAGTTGTCGGCGCGGAACTTCGCGACCACGGCCTTGGCGGAATCGAGGTTGATCGCCGAGGAGGCGTCGGAGAAGCGCATGCCCTCGCCCGCCGGACCGGAAATCGACCAGAACTCCTGGGAGTTGGTGGCATCCGCCGAGATGAACTGCGCGCCGAAGCCCTGCTCCCGCGACTGGCGCATCATCAGCGCCGAATCCGGGTGATAGCCGCCGATGTAGACGACATCGATCTTGGCCGCCTTCATCTTCGAGATCAGCGCCGAGAAGTCCTTGTCACCGGCGGTGTAGTTCTCGCGCATCGCCGGCGTCATGCCGCTCGCAACCATGTTCTTCGCTGTCTCGTTGGCGAGGCCCTGGCCGTAGGCCGAGCGGTCGTCGAGCACGGCGACATTCTTGCCGGCGAAGGTCTTGGCGATCCAAGGACCGGCGAAGGAGCCCTGCTTGTCGTCGCGGCCGCAGGTGCGGAACAGGGTCTTGATGCCCTTGGTGAAGGCGTCCTCGGTGAAGGCGGGATTGGTCGAGGCCGGCGTGATCTCGAGGATGCCTTCCTCGGCATAGACCGCCGAAGCGGGGATCGAGGAGCCGGAGCAGAAGTGGCCGGCGACGAAGACGACGCCCTGCTGCACCAGGTCGTTCGCGACCTGCACGGCCTGCTTCGGATCGCATTGGTCGTCGCCGACGACCAGCGTCAGCTGCTTGCCCATCACGCCGCCGGCGGCGTTGATGTCCTTCACGGCCATCTCCGAGCCGCGGCGCAGCTGCTCGCCGAAGGCGGCGAGCTGGCCGGTCATCGGTCCGGCGACCGCGATCTTGATCTCGTCCGCGCGCGCAGGCGTCGTGCCCGTCATCGCGCCCAGCCCGATCGCGGCGCAGAGCCCGGCAGCGATCAGCAAACTCTTCTGCATAGCCAACCTCCCATGGGTTACGACCGCGCCCGGCCTTCTCGCGGGCCGTCGCGATCGCGAAAGCGATCCCTCGATACCGGTCGGAACGGCATGTGCCCCCCGTGCCGGCATCAAGGAATCGAAGTTGAACGGTTAAAAGGCTTTTAGACCGTTAGACTATGGAACCGGCGGCGCGGCCCTGTCAAGCTGGCAGCGGCCGCGGCGTGCCGGGCGGCCGTTCGGGGGACTTGCGAGATCGAGACGTGACGAAGCCTATAGAGCCCGTACTGGCGCCCCTTCCCGGCATGAGGATCGAGGCCGGCCATGTCTGGGGTCCCCTGGACCTCGTCGGCGGCCTGCCTTGCCTCGACTTCGCCAACACCGCCGGCGGACATACCAAGGTCCGCGAGGTCGAGCGCATCCCGACCTATGCCGACGCCATCCGCTGGGCGCTCTATGCCGGGCTCATCACGGCGGAGGAAGGCCGCGCCCTCGGCGCTGCCGCGCGGGCGAAGCCCAAGGACGGGATCGCGCGGGTGCGGGAGATGCAGAATTTCCGCGAGGCGCTGCAGCGCCTGGTGGCGGCGACCGCCTCCGGCCGCGAACCGGAGCCGACGGACTTCGCCAAGGTGCGCGACACCATCGCGAAATCGGTCGCGCATGCGGAGATGCATCGCGGCGATGGAACCTTCGTCTGGTCGGCCGATGCGAAGGCGCTCGGCCTCGGCACGGTGATCGCGCGGGTGGCCCTTGCGACACATCGAATGCTGAGCCAGGAGAAGCCGTCGCAGCTCCGGATCTGCGAGCGCTGCACCTGGGTCTTCATCGACCGCACCAAGAACCAGATGCGGCGCTTCTGCCGCCAGGACGCCTGCGGCAACAAATCCCGCGCCGAGCGGTTCTACGCTCGGAAGCGGAAGGGCGCTTAGCTAGTCCGCCGCCGCGCGCAGCGAGCCGCCGATCAAGGCCTTGATCTCCGGCTCGGTCAGCGTCTCCTTCTCGAGCAGGGTGGTGGCCATCTTGTCGAGCAGCGCGCGCTTCTCGGTCAGGATCGCGGTGGCGCGGGTGAAGGCCTGGTCGACCTGGTCCTTGACCGCGAGATCGACCTCGCGTGCGGTCTGCTCGCTGTATTTCCGTTCAATCATCAACGGCTGCTGCGGCGCGCCGAGA
>DATKNM010000554.1:0-2066 GCA_035541335.1 Binatia bacterium | reverse complement strand
GCGACCTTCGAGTTCTTGGGATCGTTGAACGCGCCGAGGCGTCCGGGCTCACCCGAGATCATGACGCTGACGATGCCGTTGGCGAACATGTCCTCGTTGATCTGGCTGTCCTTCAAGCCGGTGGAGGCGGGATCGACCAGGCCTTCCTTCAGCAGCATCATCTCGAACGCGAAGGCCTTGTAGCCGGCGGAGTCCTTATCGACGAACAGCGGCTTGAAGTCCTTGTCGAACAGGTCGCCGCCGAATGCCTTGGTCAGCAGGTACCAGCTGGTCGAGGCGCCCTCGGTCGGCGAGAGCGGCAGGCCGAGCGGATACTTGGTGACGCCCTTGGCCTTGATCTGCTTGGCGTCGGCCACCAGCTCGTCCAGCGTGGTCGGCATCTTGGTGATGCCGGCATCGGCGAACTGCTTGGTGTTCACCAGCATGACGCGGAAGTCGTTGGTGTAGGGCACGCCCAGCAGCTGGCCGTTGATGGTGAAGATCTTCGACGGGCCGATGTCCGCGACGGTGTCGGCGTCGATCACGTCGTTCAGCGGCAGGTACCAGTCGGCCGCGCTGAACTGGCCGGTCCAGGACCAGTCGAACTCGGTCACGTCGGCCGGCGGCGTGCCGGCGACCAGCGCCGTGACCAGCTTTGGCCGGATGTCGTCCCAGTTCAGGGTCTGCAGATCGACATGGATGCCGGTGGCCTTCTCGAACTCGGCGGCGATGTCGGCGCCCTGCGGCGAGGGCAGCAGCACCGTGATCGATTGGCCGGCGAGCGGCTTGGCGTCGTCCGCCAGCGCGGGCAAGGCGGTCGCCATGGCGGCCGCGATCACGCTTGTCACTATCAGTTTGCGCATGTCCCTGTTCTCCCTAGTTTGTGTTTGTTGTTCGGATTGTGCCGTTTCCGGCCGGACCGGCCTCGATGGAGGCGGCGAGACGCTCGATCCAGTTTGGCTGCATCGACCAGTCGAGATGCTGGGCAGCCGCCAGCAGTGCGCCGCCGATCGGCGGAAGTCTCGGAGGCAGCGGCGGCCGGCCGATCCGTGCGGCGACCGCGTCGCGCAGCAGCCGGCTGCCGAAGGTGCCTCCGGCATAGCTCCAGGTGGTATCGATGCCGGCGAGACGGGCGATCGGCAGCGCGTGCCGCGCCAGCGCATCGGCCGCTTCCTCGATGATGGCGATCGCCGCGGCATCGCCGGCCTCGGCAAGGCGGCTCGCGACCGGCGCCAGCGAGGCGATGCCGGAGCGCGCATTGTCGAGTCGCGCGACCCATCCCACCAGCCCGTTGATCGGGTCGTTGCGATCGAGGCCCAGTGCCTCGTAGACGGCATCGGTCAGCCGGGTGGCACCGGCACGTCCGTCGATGCTCCGGCTCACGGCGCTGAGCACGCGACGGCCGATCCAGTGGCTGCTGCCCTCGTCGCCGATCGTGTCGCCCCAGCCGCCGACGCGATAGGAGCGCCCGGCCGGGTCGCGCGCCCAGGCCATCGAGCCCGTGCCGGAGAGGATCAGGATGCCGGGGCCGCCGGCGAAGGCGCCGATATGCGCCGCATCGACATCGTTGAGCACGCGCTGCGGGGTGCCGCCGAACGCCTCGGCGATAACCTTGCGCTGGTCCGCCGAGATGGCCTCGACCTCGCCATAGGCCGGCATGGCCGCCGCGACCGCCGCCAGTCTGGCACCCGTGCTGAATTGGCGAAGCTGCGCCTCGAAGCGGGGACGCCAGGCGCGATTGTCGATCGGATTGATTCCCTCGCCGCGGCTGACCTCGAGGATCCGGCCCGAGCGGTCGGCAAGTGCGATCAGGGCCTTGCTGCCGCCCCCGTCGATCCCGAGGATCAGGTCTTCGCTCAAGGCCGCCCGCCCGGTTCGATGATGCCCGGCTCGACGATGGTCGCGTCGATCCCGGCATCGGCCAGACGGGCGCGCCATTCCGAAGGGATCCCCGCATCCGTGATCAACCGCATCTCGGTGAGCGGCGCGACGCGATAGGTCGCCATGGTCCCGAACTTGGATGAATCCGCCAGCAGATGGCGTTGCTCCGACCGTGCCAGCATGCGCTTGTTGAGATTGGCCTCGGC
>DATKNM010000553.1:0-10754 GCA_035541335.1 Binatia bacterium | reverse complement strand
CCGCGCGGCCGAACACGGTCCGCTTCAGCAGGAAGACGGTGAGAACGCCGACCGCGATCCAGACCCAGAGCGGGTTCGGGATGCCGAGGATCAGGTGCCCGGTCGCAAGGTCGTGCATGCTGTCGGTGGCCATGTCCTGGGGCGCCGCGCCGCCGGTCCGCACGATCATGAAGCCCTGCGCCACGGCGTTGATGCCGAGGGTGAAGATCATCGACGGGACGCGCAGATAGGCGACGCCGATGCCGTTGACGAGGCCGAACACCACGCCGCAGAGGATGCCGATCGGAATCGCGAAAATGGCGCCCCAGGGCCCCCAGCCGGCGGCGGCGGTCGACATCATGCCGCCGACCGTGATGATCCAGGGGACGGAGAGGTCGATCTGGCCGAGCAGCACCACCAGCATCATGCCTGTGGAGATCAGCGCCAGGAACGAGCCGACCTGGAGCTGCTGCAGCAGGTACTCCGGCGACAGGAAGTTCGTATTCACGATGCTGCCGATCAGGAGCAGCAGGACGATGCAGCCGAAGGCGGTGGCGACCGCGGGATCGATCCGGCGCAGCAGCGACTTGGCCGGCTTGCTTGAAGTCATCTCGCTCATCCGAACACGTCCAGCCGGTTGCGGACGCGGATGAGCCGGAACGAGCCGAGGCAGACCGAGACCAGCAGCACGAGGCCGAGGAAGAGCGGCTGCCACAGCGGGTCGAGGTCGAAGACGAAGAGCAGATCGCCGATGGTGCGGAAGATAAGCGCGCCGAAGATCGCGCCCACGGCACTGCCGCGCCCGCCGAACAGCGAGACGCCGCCCAGCACGACGGCTGCGATCGAGTTCAGGGTGTAGGTGTTGGCATTGGCCGACGAGGCCTCGCCGGTATAGGTCACGAAGGTGATGAAGATGCCGCCGATCGCCGCCAGCAGGCCGGAGAGCGCATAGGCCGCGAACTTCGCCCGCCGGATATGGAGGCCCGACATGTAGGCGGCTTGCTCCGAGGAGCCGACCGCATAGACGACGCGACCCAGCATCGAGCGGCGGAACGGCAGCCAGACCAGCAGCATCACCACGACGAGCGCGACGGCGCTTGCCGGGATGCCGCCGGGCAGCTGGCCGGTCAGGAAATCCGCAAGCCCCTCGTTGACGTCGCCGCCGGGCTCCGGGCGGATCAGCAGCGCGAGGCCGAAGAAGGCGGCGCCGGTGGCGATGGTGGTGACGATCGGCTGCAGCCGCCCGTAGATCACGATCAAGCCGTTGACCGCCCCGCAGGCGAGCCCGGTCGCCAGCACGGCGATGATGCCGAGCGTGGTCATCAGGGGCGACCCGATGACGAGATAGGAGGCGACGCAGTTGCAGAGCACGAAGATCATGCCGACCGAGAGGTCGATGCCGGAGGTCAGCACGACGAAGGTCTGGGCGACGGCCACGAGCGCCAGCAGCACGCCCTTGTTCGCGGCCGTGGTGACGACGTCGGCGCTGAACCCTGCCGGATGGTTCGCGGTGTAGATCACGAACATTGCGATGAAGACGGCGAGGGCGAGCAGGGTGCCGCGCTGCTCGGCGAAGCGGAAACGCCAGTCGGAGGCGCGCGGCGCGGTCATGGCTTGCTCGGTCACTGCGCCGCTCCCGCGCTCGCCAAGGTCGGCGTCGCACCACCCGGTCCACTGCTGATGTTGAGCGCGCTCGCGACCAAGGCGCGTTCCGTGATCTCGGCGCCGGCAAGGACCTTGCCGACCGCGCCGTCATAGAGGACGAGAACGCGGTCGCAACAGCCGACCAGCTCGTCATAGTCGGTCGAATAGAAGAGGATCGCCGCGCCCTGGTCGGCGAGCTTGCGCAGGAGCTGGTAGATCTCCGCCTTGGTGCCGACGTCGATGCCGCGGGTCGGGTCGTTGAGCAGGATCACCCGCGGCCTGGTCATCAGCCACTTGGCGATCACGATCTTCTGCTGGTTGCCCCCGGACAGCGTCCCGACCGCGACCGCGGTGCCGTCGGTCTTGATCGCCAGCAGCGCGATCATCTCGTCGATCGCCTTGCTCTCGGCCTTGGTGTCTACCATTCCGCCGCGGGAGAAGTGCGCCAGCGAGGCCATGGAAAGGTTGTCGCGAACCGACATCGGCAGCATCAGCCCCTCGGTCTTGCGGTCTTCCGGGATGAGCGCCATGCCGACCTGGGCACGCTTCGCATCGCTGGGGCAGGTGAGCGGCACCTTCTTGCCGTCGATCAGCACCTCGCCGCTGCAGCTCCGGAGCACGCCGAAGAGCGACAGCAGCAGCTCGCGCTGGCCCTGACCGTCGAGGCCGCCGAGGCCGACGATCTCGCCGGCGCAGACGCTGAGCGAGATGTCCTTCAGGCGGTTGTTCCAGGAGAGATTGCGCACCTCCAGGGTCGGCGCGGCGGTGGCGGGCTTCGACGCCGGCTTCGGCGGAAAGGCGTGGCTGTATTCCCGGCCGATCATCAACTCGACGATCTCGTTGTCGGTCTTGGTCCCGGCGGTGAAGGTGCCGACATTGCGTCCGTTGCGGAACACCGTGCACTGGTCGGCGAGCTCGGCGATCTCCTGCATGCGGTGCGAGATGTAGAGCAGCGCCAGACCTTCCGCGCGCAGGCGCTTCAGGACGGCGAAGACCTTGCGCACGTCGGCGGCGGTCAGTGCGGAGGTTGCCTCGTCCAGGATCAGGATGCGCGGCTTCCGCACCAATGCCTTGGCGATCTCCACGAGCTGGCGGCGCGAGAGCGGCAGGTCCTTGACCGGCGCCAATGGATGGATGTCCTCGCCGCCGGCGCGGGCCAGCGCTTCTTCGGCGATACGGCGCTGCCGGCGCCTGTCGATCAGGCCGAAGCGCTTCGGCGGATTGCTGATGCAGATATTGTCCGCAACCGAGAGGTCCGGCACCAGGGAGAGCTCCTGGAAGATGCAGACGATGCCGGCGGCATTGGCCGCGGCCGGGTTGGCGAAGGCGACGGTCTCTCCGCCCAGCGTCATCCGGCCCTCGTCGGGCTGCACGACGCCGGACATGATCTTCATCAGGGTGGACTTGCCGGCGCCGTTCTCACCGAGCACGCCGTGGATCCGGCCGGCTTCGACGGTCAGGTCGGCGCGCTCCAGCGCCTTGACCCCGCCATAGCGCTTGGACACACCCTCCATGCGGAAGAGCGGGATGCCGGCCGCAGCGTCCATGTTGCTCCCAGTTGCCCGTTTCTTGCTGACAAAACGGCGCCGCGGGGGAAGCCCCAGCGGCGCCGGGAATCGTCAGAGGGTCATGCTTCCAAGCGGTATCTTACTGGTTCTGCTCGGATTGGCCCATGATTTCCTGGGCGCTGAAGTTGATCCCGCAGGTCGGGAAGGAGTTGCCGACAAAGAAGTTATCGCCTTCCTTGCTGTAGAAGTTCTCGCCGTCCTTGAAGTTCGGGTCCTCGGCGGTGGCGAGCGGCAACTTCACCGACTGCGGAACCACATTGCCCTGGAGCGCCTCGATCGCGGTCTTGATCGCGACCGCGACCTGCGCCGGGCCGGTGCCGCCGGAGGCGCATTTCAGGCCGTCCGCGGAATGGGCGGCGCAGAGCTTGCGGAAGCCGTTCTCGGTCTCGCCGCCGACGGGCACGAAGGGATGCTTCGCGTCCATGAAGGCGCGGACGGTGCCGGTGGAGCCGCCCTGGACCGTGATGCCGTCGAAGTGCTTCTGCACCGCGATCGCATCGGCCGAGGCCTTCTGCGCCGTGCCGTCGTCCCACTTGCCGACGACTTCCACGACGTCCCACTTCTTGCCGGAGGCGTCGAGCGTCTCATGGATGCCGTTGTGGCGGTCGGTATCGACCGAGGTGCCGGCGACGCCGCGCACTTCGAGGATCTTGCCGCCGTTCGGGATGTTCTGGATCAGCCACTTCGCCCAGTAGACGCCGAGGCCCTTCTGATCCACGTCGACGTTGATCGCGTCCTCGGTGTCGAGGATGTTGTCGAACGCCACCAGGATCACACCCTTCGCCTTGGCGCGCTTGATCACCGGCGCGAAGGCGGTCGGGTTCTGCGCGTTGATGACGATGGCGTCATAGCCGGAATCGATGAAGTTGTTCACGGCGGCGATCTGCGCGGCGACGTCCTCGCCGGTCGAGACCACCTTGAACTCCTTCAGCTTTGCCTTGACGTCGGGCTGCTCGGCATAGGCCTTGGCGGTCTTGATCATCTGGATGCGCCAGGTGTTGCCGATGAAGCCGTTGGCGAGCGCGATGCGATAGGGGCCGGGCTTAGCCGGATACTTGAAGAACTTCGTCTGGTCGGTCCAGGGCACGAAGCACTTCGGATCGTTGCTCGGGCCGGAAACGACCTCCGGGCCGGCGGCGATGGCGGAGAAGCTGAAGACGGAAGACAACAGCATCGCAGCGGCGATGCCCGCCTTCCGGCGCGTGAGCGTCGGATACATAGGTTCCTCCCAAGGACGGTTCTTATGTTTTTTCGCGATCAACGGCGGCCTGCACTCTGCCGACATTGACCGCGCATTCTTCCAATATTATAGGATGAAAGCGCTGTCAATGCCGGCCGAAGAAATCCGAAACCAAGCCGCCGGCAGCAGGGGAGAACAGAGGCGATGCCGCCGCGCCAAGGTCGCATTGCGGGAAAATTGCGCGCCCGCGCCAAGTTGTCCGACGTCGCCGCCCGCGCCGGGGTGAGCGCGGTGACCGTGTCCCGCGCGCTCCGAAAGCCGGAGATGGTGTCGGACGATGTGCGGCGGCGGATCGATGCGGCGGTGCGGGAACTGGGTTATGTGCCGAACTATCTCGCCAGCGCGCTCGCCTCGGCGCGCACCCATATCATCGGCGTCGTGGTGCCCTCGCTGACCAACGGCGTGTTCGTCGATTACCTGAAGGCGCTGCACGATGCCTTCCTGCCGCGCGGCTTCCAGGTGCTGGTGTTGAACAGCCGCTATTCGCAGGAGGAGGAGGAGCGGGCGATCGCGACCCTGATCGGCCATCACGCCGAGGCGATGATCCTGGCCGGGATCGACCAGACCGACCAGGCGCGACACCTGCTCGAAGGCTGCGGCGTGCCGGTGGTGCAGACGATGGAGCTGGCCGAGAAGCCGATCGACATCAACATCGGCCTGTCGCAACGCGCCGCCGGTTACGAGGCGACGCGCTTCCTGCAGAGCCTGGGGCATCGCCGGATCGCCCACATCGCCGCCCGCGTGGACTTCCGCGCGCGCCGCCGCATGGAGGGCTATCAGCAGGCGATGGTGGATGCCGGGCTCGACGGCGAGGGCATGGTGATCGCCAACCTGATGCAGTCCTCGGTGAAGCGGGGCACGGAACTCTTCACCGAGATGCTGGACAAGGTCTCCAACCTCGAGGCGCTGTTCTGCTGCAACGACGACCTCGCGCTGGGCGCGCTGTTCGAATGCCAGCGCCGCGGCATCCGGGTGCCGGAGGACCTCTCGATCATCGGTTTCAACGATCTCGAATACTGCGCCAGCGCCTGCCCGTCGCTGACTTCGGTCGCCACGCCGCGCTATGAGATGGCGCATCGGGCCGCGGAGATCGTCCTCGAGCTGCTGCGCGGCTCCGGCGCCCGGCCGAAGCAGACGCGGATCGATCTCGGCTTTGCGATCAATGCCCGCGGCAGCACGGCGCCGCGCCGGCAGGCCGGCCTCGGCAAACCCCAGCGGACGCCGCGCGCGGCTCGGGCCGAGGCCAAATAAGGCGCTGATCAGCAAGGCATAATGCCGCGGTCCGCGCGGGTTGACAGGAAACCGTAACCTTACCATTCTCGCGGCCCAAAGCGCCGGTTTCCGGCCATCCCCCGAGGTATCATGAGAGCCGTCATCCTGAGCGCGGGCCAGGGCTCGCGTCTGCTGCCGCTGACCGAAGGTCGCCCGAAATGTCTGTTGCCCTTAGGCCCGCGGACCCTGATCGAATGGCAGATCTGGGCACTGACGCAGAACGGGATCGACGATATCGCGGTGGTGACCGGTTATCACGCGCCGGACGTGGCGGGGCTGCTGAAGACGCTCGCCGGGCCGAAGCTCGCCATCCGCACGGTCTACAATCCCTTCTACAAGCTCGCCGACAATCTCGCGAGCTGCTGGATGGCGCGGGCGGAGATGGATCGCGATTTCCTGATCCTCAACGGCGATACGGTGATCGAGCCGGACTGCGTCGGCCGGCTGTTGGCGAGCCCGGCGGCGCCGATCACCGTCACGGTGGACCGCAAGGAGAACGGCTACGACGCCGACGACATGAAGGTCCACCGCAAGGGGACAAGGCTCCTGGAGATCGGCAAGCACCTACCGCCCGAGCGCGCCAACGCGGAATCGATCGGGATGCTGTATTTCCGCGACGCCGGGCCGAAGCTCTTCACCGACACGCTCGAATCCATGATGCACACGCCGGAGGGCCTGAAGTGGTGGTATCTCCGGGTCATCGGCCAGCTCGCCGAGCGCCACCCGGTCGAAACCTGCTCGATCGAGGGCCTGCGCTGGGGCGAGGTCGATTTCCCCGCCGACCTCGAGCGCGTCAGCGCCCTCGTCGAAGGCTTCTGACGCGCCTTTCCGGGCGGTTCACTGGACGTGGATCTGGCTTGCGATCTGGTCGATCGAGTTGATGTTGTTGGTGCCGATACCCTCGAACGTCACCTCGCCGCCGCCCTTGAAATGCACGTCGACCGCCTGGCCGAGGCCGTGATCGACGATGCCGGTGATCAGCATCGCCAAGTCCTGGCCATCGACCGTGCCGCTCTTGTCCTGGTCGCCGACGCCCGTGAAGGAGAGGATGTCCTCGGCCTTCAGGAAGTCCTTGACCGTGTCGTGCCCCTGGCTGCCGGAGAGCGAGACCTCGAAGGTATCGGCGCCGCTGCCGCCGATCAGGGTGTCGTCGCCGCGGTCGCCGTCGAGCAGGTCCTTGCCGTCGCCGCCGTTGAGGACATTGTTGCCGCTGTTGCCGCCGATCGTGTTGTCCAATCCGTTGCCGGTGGCGTTGAGCTTCCCTGAGCCCTCGAGATACACGTCCTCCACGTTGTCCCAGAGCAGCCCGATGGAGACCGTGGAATAGACCGTGTCGTGGGTGCCGTGGCCGGGATCCTCGCTCACCTTGTCGTGGATGTTGTCCACGACGTAGGAGTCGTTGCCGTCGCCGCCCTCCATGACGTCGGCCCCGGTCCCGCCGTCCAGCAGGTCGGCGAGGCTGCCGCCGACGAGATGGTCGTTGCCTGCGCCGCCGTGGATCTGATCCTGGCCGCCGCCGCCGTCGATGAAATCGTTGCCGGAACCGCCGACGATGACGTTGTCGAGCGTGCTGCCGGTGAAGTGCAGGTCCGTCTTGGTGGTGAAGGTGTAGTCCTCCACGTTGTCCACGGCGTCCTTCAGCGCGATCGAGCTGATAATTGTGTCATGGCCTGAATTGGGGCCGTTGCTCTCCGCTACGTGGTCGCCGAGATTGTCGACGTAATAGGTGTCGTCGCCGTCACCGCCGGACATCGTGTCGGCGCCCTTGCCGCCATTGATGATGTTGGCACCGGAATTGCCGAAGATTGCGTTGTCGAGCGCGTTGCCGGTGGCGCTGAGACCCTGGCTGCCCAGCAGGCTGATATTGTCCACATTGGCGAAGCCGGCGATGCTGAAGCTGACTGAAGTCTCGACCCAGTCGTTGCCGCCGCCGTTGGCCGCCGTTGCGGTCTCGACGATCTTGTCGCCGACGTTGTCGACGAAATAGACGTCGCTGCCCTTGCCGCCGATAAGTGTGTCGGCGCCCGCTCCGCCGTCGAGGAAGTTGGCGCCGTCGTTGCCGGTGACGACGTTGTTGAGGTCGTTGCCGGTGCCGTCGATGCTGAGTCCACCGAGCAGCGTGAGATTCTCGACATTGGCGTCGAGAGTCCAACTGAGCGTGGACTTGACCGTATCGATCCCGCCACCGATGCTCTCGATCGCCGCATCACCGGCATTGTCGACGAAATAGGTGTCATTGCCGCCGAAGCCGAACATGTGGTCGCCGCCGCCGCCGCCGTCGAGCACATTGGCGCCGGCGTTGCCGTAGATGACATTGACGAGATCGTTTCCGGTTGCGTTGAGGTTGGCGTGGCCTGCGAGCTCAATGTCTTCGACGCCGTCCCAGAGCTTCGCGATCGATATCGTTGACCTGACGGTATCGTCGTCCGCGGCCATAGGGTCTTCGGACACGGTGTCGAGGACGTTGTCGACCACGTAGATGTCGGCGCCGGTGCCACCGGTCATCGTATCGGCACCGGTACCGCCGTCGATGTAGTCCGCCTTGTCGCCGCCCGTCAGCGTGTCGTTGCCGGCGTTGCCGTAGAGGAGGTGGTCGTCGCCGACCTTGGCGGTGATGGTGTCGTTGCCGGAGCCGCCATGGACCTCGACGACCGCTGCGTCCGCGGTGAAGTTGACTGCGGTCTTGGTCATGAACTGGTAGATTTCGATATTGCCGAAGCTGGCGTTGAGGGCGACCGTGCTGATCACCGTGTCGGTGCCCTCGCCGGCATTCTCCTCGACCTGGTCGAGGGCATTGTCGACATAGTAGGTGTCATCGCCTTTGCCGCCGGTCATCGTGTCGGCACCCTTGCCGCCGTTGATCACGTTTTCGTGGTCGTTTCCGCTGATGTGGTTGTCGAGCGCGTTGCCGGTGCCGTTGATCTTCGCATTGTTGTTATTGAGTACCAGGTTCTCGACGTTGGCCAGACCGGCGAGGCTGAAGCTGACGTCGCTGTAGACCGTGTCGGTGCCGCCGCCGGCCGATTCGATGATCTTGTCGCCGGCGCTCTCCACCACATAGTCGTCGTTGCCCTTGCCGCCGATCAGAGTGTCGTTGCCAAGATCGCCGGAAAGTATGTTGTTGCCGTCGTTGCCGATGATGACGTTGTTGAGAGCGTTGCCAACACCGAAGATGTTGGCGTTGCCGGTAAGGATCAGGTTCTCGACGTTGGCGCCGAGCACGTAGGTGACGGAGCTCTTCACCAAGTCAGTTCCGCCGCCGGGCGCTTCGACGACGACGTCGCCCCCATCGTCGACGATATAGACGTCGTTGCCGGCATAGCCGGTCATGGTGTCCGCTCCGGCCTCGCCGTCGATCAGGTCCGCGGCGGTGGTGCCGAGGAGAATGTTGTTTCCGCCGTTGCCGTTGATGTGGGCCATCTCGCCATTCCTTCCGCCAGGACGCGTTCGATGCGGTGGCGGGACGATCCCGGCACGCGCTCATGCTGCCGAATTGTCGGTCGGGCGGGTTTCCCGGTTGTGTCCCGGAGGTAGCTGCTTGGTTTCGACTGTTTCAGGAGGCGCCGAAAAGCGTGACCGAGCGCACGCTTTGGTCCGACGACGTCAGGCCCGGCGGGCGGCGAGGATGCGGGACACCAGCTCGTAATCGCTGCGCTTGTCGACGTCGGTCGCCGCTTCGGCGAAGGGCAGGATGACCGGCGCAATGCGAGTGCCGGTCAGGCGCGAGACGTGCCGGAAGGCGGCCTTGAGGTCGAGCCGGTTGAAGGCGTAGCGGAGCAGGATGCGGAAGCCGATCTCCCGCGCCATCCGGAACGGCTTCTTGCGATGGGTCTCCACGCGCCGCCAGTATTTGGCGACCCGGATCGCCCCGGGCTTGCGGGCGAGGAAGAGGTTGCAGCCGCTGTAGCCCCGGCCGGCGAGGCGGTAGAACGTGCGGCGCCCTTCCGGGAAGGCGGTCTGCACGGTCTCGGCCGAGGCGAGTGCCACCGAGACGTCGGCGGCCTCGGGGGCGCGCTCGAGGAAGAAGCGGATCATCTCCGGAGTCAGCAGGGGATGGTCGGCGGTGGTCACCAGCAGCGGCGCGGTCCCATCGATTGCGGAAAGCGCTGTCATCAAGCTCGCAGCCGGGCTCGGCGCCGGGGCGATGCGGCTGAAAGCCACCGGGCTGCTTGCGGCGATCGCCGCGAGGTCGGTCTCGGGATCGATGCAGACGTAGATCCGCGCCACTTCCGGCACGGCATGGACGGCATCCAGCACATAGGACAGCATCGGCCGGCCGGCGATCGGGGCCAGGGCCTTGTGCACAACACCGCCGAGGGCGGCGACCGGATCCGTCGGACCGCGGCTGCCGGCCAGGATCAGCGCGTCGATGGAGTTCAACTCAGCGCCTTCTCGTAGACCCTGTGAGTCTTGTAGGCGCGGCCGCCGATGCCTTCGAGCACCCGGCGCATGGAGGTGTTGTCCTCAAGGATCCAGGACATCTCCAGCCGCTCGAGCCCACGCTCCAGGAACCGGGTGCGCAGGTTCTCGAACATCAGCGGCAGCAGGGTCGCACCCAGCACCGTGCCGTGATGCTTGCGGCGAATCCCCATCAGCGGGATGCGGCCCGAGCGCACCCGGTTGGTCTTCAGGCGGTAAAGCAGCTTCGGCAGGCCGAAGGGGAGGAGCTTGCCGTCGAGGTCGCGGGCGGCCTCCAGCAGGTTCGGCAGGCAGACCATCATGCCGGCGGACTGGCCGTTCTGCTCGGCGATCACCACCATCTTCGGATCGATCAGCAGCTTCAGTCCCTTGGCCGCCGCCGCCATTTCCTTCTCGGTGAACGGCACCATGCCCCAGTTCTCGGCCCAGGCGTCGTTGAAGATGTCGATGACGGTCTCGATCTCGCGCTGGAACTGCTTCATGTCGATGTTGCGCACGGTGACACCGCTCTCGTTCGCGGTGCGCTCCAGCATGCGCTTCGATCCCAGCGGCTTGTACTCGTCCTTGTGCAGGTGATAGGCGATCACGTCCTTCGCCTTGGCATAGCCGGCGGCGGCGATGTGCGGCGCGTT
>DATKNM010000552.1:0-9926 GCA_035541335.1 Binatia bacterium | reverse complement strand
GGATCGACCGACACCGCGACCGAATACCATTGCCGCGTCAGCATGGACTTCCCGGTGGCGAGACGCCGGCCATGCGCGCCGTCACCGAAAACCACGGTGAGCCGGCCCTGGTCGATCTCGATGCGGAAGCCGCGCCCGGTCTTCGCATCCCATTGCGCGAGGAGGCTCTGCCCGGAGCGCTCCGGCAGGGTCGGCCAGATCATGGCGAAGAAGGTGAAGGGCCTTTCCGCCAGCGCCGGCGCGCTCTCGACGATCATGTAGGAGCCGGCATCGATGCGCTGCGGCTTCCCCGGATGACGTCCGTCGATCGCGCTCGGGATGTGCCGGAACTTCAAGCCCGGTCCTGCGGGATTGGCGTCGCCGTGGATCACGCGCACGATCCGCGCGTCGAAATGCGTCCCTTCCTCCAGCGAGACCTTGAACGCGATCTCCTCGCCCGGTGCCACGCTGTAGCGGTCCGGATATCCCAGGATCTTCAACACGGGTGACGGCTCCGACGCGAATATGCCACGGCAGACTAAGGTCCCCTCCGCCGGTCGGCAATAAAATTACCGTCTGGATCACAGTTCGGGCCGATCGATCTTGTCGTCGTCGGCGGTCTCGGTATCCTGCCGCTCCGCACGCATGCCGCATTTCAGTGGCCTTTCGGGGAAAGTCGGCCTTGGTTCCGCTACAGCTCACTTTGTTCGGCGGCTTCGCGGCCGGCTGCGGTTTGGATCATCTGGTGCGGATCTCCAGCCGCAAGAACCAGGCGCTGCTCGCTTTCCTGGCCCTCCAACCCGGCCGCCGCCATGCCCGCGAGCAGCTGGCGGACCTGCTGTGGAGCGAGGGCGAGCAGGGTCGCAACAGCTTGCGCCAGGCATTGACCGCCCTTCGCAAGGACCTCGCCTCGGTCGAGCCTTTTCCCGTGGCGGTGGAGGGTGAGGCGCTGTCGGTGCCGGAGGGCGCCGTCGAGGTCGATGTCATCGCCTTCGAGCGCCATGCGCGTTCCGACGACATCGACGACCTGAAGATCGCGGCGGCACTCTATCGTGGCGACCTGCTGGCCGGCCTCGCCCTCGGCGCATCCGACTTCATGGAGTGGCTGGCGCCGGAGCGATCCCGGCTGCGCGAGCTTGCGATCGACCTTTACCTCCGCTTGATCCCGCGCCTCGGCGGCGCCGAGGCTCTCGCCGCTGCCGAGCGGCTGGTGGCGCTCGATCCGCTGCGCGATACCGGGCAGCGCCTGCTGATGGCGCTCCTGGCCGAACAGGGCGAGAGCGATCTCGGGCTGCGCCAGTACCGAGACTATGCCGAGGCGCTGAAGCGCGAGCTCGGCCTGCAGCCATCGCCCGCGATCCAGGCGCTGCAGAAACAGATCGCTAGCGGCGCGTTCCCGATACCGGAGCAGTCGCCGCGCAAGGACAGCGCTCGGGCGCCGCGATTCGGCGTGAAGCATTCGGTCGCGGTTCTGCCATTCGAGAATCGCGGTGCGGACCCGGCGCAGCAGGCGCTCTGCGATCTCCTGTCAGGCGAAATCGCCGACGATCTTTCCCGGATCGCCAACGCCCATGTGATCGCCGGCGCCGCGACCGAACACTATCGCGGCGCCGCGGTTGACGTCCGCGGCATCGGCGCCGATCTCGGCGTCGGCTATGTCATGCAGGGCAGCATCCACCGCCTCGGCGACCGGCTGCGGGCGAGCGCCCAGCTCTGCGAGACCGTCCGCGGGCATTACATCTGGGCCGACCAGTATGACTGCGGGAACGCCGAGTTCCCCGACCTGCAGGAGACGATCGCCAAGGCGATCGCGGCTTCGAGCGAGACCCGGATGACCCTGGCCGGTCGCGACCGGGTGCCGCGGGCGGCACCGGAGACCCTGTCCTTCCACGACCTGCTCGCCCGCGGTTTCAGCCTGCTCTATGACGAGCAGCCGGACTCCCTCTTGGAGGTGCTGGCACTGGCCGAGCGCGCGGTGGCGCTGCAGCCCGTGGAGCCGCGGGCGCACGAGCTGCTGGGCTACGCCTTCGTCCAGCGGATCGCCGCGCGCGCGGTAGATTTCGATCCCGCGCTGGCGGCGCGCGGTGTCGAACTGGCGCGGGCCTTCGCCCGCATGGCGCCGGCCAACGAATGGAGTCACCTGCTGCTGGCGCGGGCCCGCATCGAGACCGGCGATCTCGAGGCCGCGCTTGCCGACTGCGAGCGGGCGCTGGAGATCAATCCCAGCGCTGCTTTCGCCCATGCGCGGCGCGGCGAATGCTATGCCCTGCTCGGCCGCAGCGCCGAGGCGCTTCAGGCCATCGCTGCGGCGCAGCAGCTCGATCCCCGCGCGCCCGAGCGCTATCGTCGCGACTTCACCATCGCCCTCGCGCACTTCGCTGCGGGGGACGATGCGGCGGCCTATGGCGAGGCCGGCCGCGCCGCGCGCTGGCGACCGGACTACACCCGCGCCGACCTGCTGCTGGCCGCCGTCGCAATGGCGCTCGGACATCGATCCGAAGCGGCCGCCGCGCTCGCGCGTTGCCGGCTCCGCTATCCGGACCTCCGCGCCGATGCCGTCATGCCGCGGGTGATGCCGGCCTTCGTCCGCCCCGCCGATCGCGCACGGCTCACGCGGATGCTGGTCGAGGCGGGTCTCCCCAATGGCCCATCGGGCGCGGTAGCATGAGCGGGCCGCTGCATCTCAACCTGCTCGGCGGCTTCGAGGCGCGGTTGCCGGACCAGCGCCTCCTCCGCATCTCCACCCGCAAGAACCAGGCATTGCTCGCGGTCCTCGCCGTCGAGTCGGGCTGGATGCAGCGCGAGGCGCTGACCGAGCTCCTGTGGAGCGATCGTGCGCATGCCCAGGCACGCGACAGCCTGCGCCAATCCCTGGTCGCGTTGCGGCGTGACCTCGAGGCGGTGCTGCCGGCGCCGTTGCGGATCGAGAACGAGGTCGTGATGCTCGATCCGGACGCGGTCGTGATCGACGTGCAGGAGTTCGTCCGGCACGCCGGGTCCCAGACCACCGACGACCTGCGTCGCGCGATCGAGCTCTATCGCGGCGACCTCCTCGCCGGATCGGCGGTCCGCGATCCGGCCTTCGACCGCTGGCTGAGCGGCGCGCGGCGGCGTTTCCACGAGCTGGCGGTGGCGGCGCTGGAGCGGCTGATCCCGACGCTGGACGGTGCCGTCGCCGTCGATGCCGCGCGGCGCCTGGTCCGTCTCGACCCGTTGCGCGAGGGTGGCCAACGCAGCCTCATCCGCGCCTATATGCGCCAAGGCGAGAGCGAGCTCGGCGTGCGGCAGGCGCGTGACTATCGCGCACTGCTGCAGCGCGAGCGCGGCGCATCGCCTTCACCCGAGTTCGAGCGCGAGATCGCCGATCTCGCGCGCACCGCCAACGGCGCCGCGGCCGGCGCACCGGCCGCGGTCGCGCCACGATACGAGAAGCCGGTGATCGCGGTCCTACCGTTCGAGAGCCGTCACGTCGATCCCGAGGCGCGATTCCTTGCCGCCGCCTTCACCGACGACATCGTGACGGCGATGTCCCGTGCCGCGGCGTTCCGGGTGGCGGCGCGCTCCTCGGCGCAGACCTATGTCGGGCCGGTCGGCGACTTCCGCAAGCTGGCGCTGGAGCTCGCCGCGGATTACGTGCTCGAGGGCGGCGTGCAGCAGAGCGGCACGCGGGCACGCATCCATGCCAGGTTGATCGACGCCGCGGCCGGGCACCACATCTGGGCCGACCGCTATGAGTGCGCCGTCGCCGATTGGATGGAGGTGCAGGACCGGTTGGCGCGGACGGTTGCCGCCTCGATCGAGACCCAGATCTATCTTGCTCGTCGCGATGCGGCGGGCCGGTCGGAAGGCCCGGCCGGCGCCCAGGACCTGGTGCTGCGCTGTCGCGGCCTGCTCTACGACATGACGGTGGAGAGCTTCGTCGAAGCGACCCGCCTCGCGGAGCAGGCGATCGCACTGGAGCCGCGCAACGGCGCCGCCCATCTCATCCTCGCCGAGGCGCATCTGCATCCGCTCTCGCTCGGTCTCGTGGCGCATGACGCCGACCAGGTGCAGCGCGGGATCGATCTCGCCCAGGCGGCGCTCGGTCTCAATCCGGAGGACGAATGGGCGCACGCCTTCATGGCGGAGGCGCTGTCGGAGGCCGGTCGTCTCGCCGAGGCGCTCGGGGAGGCGGAGCGGGCGCTTGAGATCAATCCCAGCCTCTCGGTCGCGGTGGGTCGCCTGGGCGAGCTGCACGCCCTCATGGGCCGGCCGGAGACGGCCGTCGAGCATTGCCGCCTCGCGCTGCAGCTCAATCCCCGCGATCCGACCAGCTTCTGGTGGCGTTCCAGCCTCGCCCTCGCGCATTTCGTCGCCGGCGACCACGAGGCGATGCTGCATGAAGCCCGCCGGGTCCAGGGCTGGCGCCCGGACTTCCTGCGGGGGCCGCTGCTGATGGCGGCGGCGCTCGCCGCATTGGATCGGCCGGAGGAGGCAGGGTCAGCGATCGCCGCCGCCCGCGAGGTGCGGCCCGATCTGGCGCTGGAGAACGTGGTGCCGCATTTCCTGCCGCGCTTCGCCCGGGATGACGATCACCGGAAATTGCTGGAGTTGCTGCGCGCCGCGGGACTGCCCGAGACCTAATCCCGATAGGAGAGGTTGATCGCCTCGCCGGTCAGCTTTTGCCAGCGCCGGCGAAAGACTTCCCACTCCGCTTCCTCGCGGCTGGTGAAGACGGGGCTCCTCTCGATCGCGACCGGATCGCTGCGCTTCGGCGGCATCTCGCCGAGCACCCATTCCTTGAACGGCTTGCGGCAGACCAGGATCACCTGGCGGCCGCTCGGGTCCTGGCGCATCACCGTCAGCAGGCGCATCAGGCCCGGGCTGTGGGCGCCGATCGGCTGCCGCCGAAACTCCTCGACGTAAGGGCGGTCGCGGGCCGGATCAATTTGATAGGTCATAGGGCCGGGTGCTCGCGGTGCAGCGGCACGATGCGGCCGGTGGCGACGTTCGGCAGCGGCACCAGCACCGGCTTGCCGCGGCGCGGCGCCTTCACCGGCTTCGCGCCATAGAGCTGCTTCGCCGCCTCGATGATGACTGCGCCGGCGAGGCCGGGCATCCAGTTGCCGGCGAAGCGCTCCCAGCCGGGGGCACCCGAGAGCCAGGCCCGCGAGCGCCAGGGCAGGAAGTGCAATGCGCGGGCGGTCTGCAGCGGCGTGAAGGAGACGCTGCGCAAGAGCTTCGAGAGCTGCCCCGCGGAATAGGACTGGCCGAAGCCGAACGGCGTGCGCTCGGTCATGGACCACATGCTGGCTCGGTTTGGCACCACCACCATCAGCCGCCCGCCGCCGGAGAGCACACGCCAAGCCTCGCGCAGCATGTCGCCGGGATGCTCGCTGGATTCCAGCGCATGTACCATCAGCACCCGGTCGACGGAGAAGTCCTGGAATGGCAGCTCGGTCTCGTCGGCATAGGCGACCAACGCCCGGCCACCCTCCGGCCAATGGATGACGCCTTGCCCCGCCGGCATCACCGCCAGCACCCGCTCTGCCTCCTTGGCGAAGGGCGAGAGGTAGGGGGTGGCGAAGCCGAGGCCGAGCAGCGACTGGCCGGTCAGATCCGGCCAGAGCCTGCGGACCCGCGCCAGGAGCAGGCGGCGTGTCACGCCGCCCAGGGGGGTCTGGTAGAAGTCATGGAGGTCGACGACGTCCTGCCACATGCCGTTGATTATGCCATATCCCTTGGTAAGGTCAGCGCCGGAAATTCACGGGAGTTGCCTATGCCGGAACCGCTTGAAATCGCGCTCGTGCCGATGCTCAAGGACAACTACGCCTACCTGATCCATGACCGGGCGAGCGGCGCCACGGCGATCCTCGACCCCTCCGAGGCGAAGCCCGGCCTCGCGGCGGCGGAGGCGCGGGGCTGGAAAATCACCCATGTGCTCGACACCCATCACCACAACGACCATTGCGGCGGCAATCTCGGTTTGAAGCAGGCGACCGGCGCCAAGGTCGTGGGCCCGGCCTATGACCGGGACCGAATCCCCGGCATCGACGTCTTGGTGGACGAGAAATCCGGCTTTGACTTCGCCGGCCACCATGCTGACGTGCTCTTCATCCCGGGCCACACCAAGGGCCATATCGCCTTCCACTTCCGGGATTCGAAGGCTGTCTTCTGCGGCGACACCCTGTTCTCGATCGGTTGCGGGCGGATGTTCGAGGGGACTTCGGACGTCATGTGGCCTTCGCTGCTGAAGCTCCGCGCGCTGCCCGACGACACCCGGATCTATTGCGGCCATGAATACACCGAGGCCAACATCCGCTTCGCCCTGAGCGCCGATCCCGACAATGCCGCGCTGAAGAAGAAAGCCGAGCAAGTGAAGGCGCTCCGCGGCGCGGGAAAGCCGACCATCCCGGCGACGCTCGGCGAGGAGAAGCTGGCGAACCCGTTCCTGCGTGCCGACGCGCCGGAGGTGGCGGCGCGCTTCGGTGGCAAGGACAAGCCAGCCCATGAGATCTTCGGCGCGATCCGCGCCGCCAAGGACAGGTTCTAGGGAGAACGCTCGCGATGATGCAGCTGCGCTATTCGACCACCAGCCCGTTCGTCCGCAAGGTGACAGTGACGGCGATCGAGACCGGCCAGGAAGGCGATATCGAGCGGGTGAAGACCAACACCGTCGATCCCGAGCTGGCCCGACACAATCCGTTGAACAAGATTCCCGCGCTGGTGCTCGACGGTGGCACGATCCTGATCGATTCCGCGGTGATCTGCGAATACCTCGACGGCCGGAAGGGCGGCAAGCTGTTCCCGGCCCCAGGTCCGGCACGCTGGACCGCGCTCTCGCGGATGGCGCTTTGCGACGGAATGCTGGATGCCGCGATCCTGCGCCGCTACGAATCACAGCGGCCGGAGAACCTCCGCTCCGCCGAATGGGACCAGCGTCAGAAGCGCAAGGTCGATCAGGGCCTGGCGGCGCTGGAGCGCGAAGCGGCGAGCTTCGGCGACCGGGTCGACATCGGCACGCTGACCGCGGCGATCATGCTGGACTATCTCGACTTCCGCTTCGCGGCCGAGGCGTGGCGCGAGACACACCCGAACCTCGCCAAGTGGCACAAGACGTTTGCGGCGCGCCCCTCGCTCAAGAGCACGATGCCGACGGATTGACGAATCACGCAGCGATTCGTCATCCCCGCGCCGCGCGGCGCGCCTCGTAGGCCTGCAGGTGGCAATAGGCGACGCGCAGCAGATGCGCGTCGAGGCCCATGTCATGGGCGCGGCGGTACATGTCGCCGATGACATGGTCGCCCTCGATCGGGCCGCCGGCCTCCATGTCGCGCAGCATCGAAGCGGTGAATCCCGAGCCCGGCGCGAACAGGATCTGCCGCACCGAGGCGAGGTAATCTGGCGACGGCGGATATTCGGATTCGGTCGCGACGGCCACCGCCTCCTCCAGGAACTCCGCCATCAGCTCGCTGCCTTCCCTGGTGGCCATGATCTCGCCCACCGAGGCGCGCATCAGCGTGGTCATGCCGGCCAACGTCGCCAGCATCACCCACTTGTCCCAGAGGTCCTGGTCGATCGGATCGCTGCGTCGGCTCTTGAAGTTGGCCTGCTTGCAAATGGCGGCGAAGCCGTCCAGCAGCGGATCGATCTCGTTCGGATTCGGCTGGTCGGCGAAGCTGCCGAAGGCGAGCCGCGCGATCTCGTTCAGATGCTCGATCTCGCCATGGGCGTTGAGCGTGGTCGAGCACTGGGCGATGCCGCCCACGACGCGGCCATGGCCGAGCCGCTCCCGCATGATGTCGTTGTGCGCCATGCCGTTCAGGATCGGCAGTGCCACCGCGCCGGCCTCGACATGGGGCTCGACCGCGTCGATCGCGGCCGCGAGGTCGTAGGCCTTGCAGGTGACGATCGCGAGGTCGAAGCGCCGCGCGCTCTCCCCGGCGGCGAGGGTGTTGACCTCGAGCTTCGCGTCGCCGACCGGGCTCTTGATGACGAGTCCGTGCTCCTCCAGCAGCCGGCGTCGTGCCGGGCGCACCAGGAAGGTGACGTCCGCGCCGGATTCCACCAGCCGCCCGCCGAAATACCCGCCGACTCCGCCGGCGCCGAGGATCAGGATGCGCATCGGTCTTGCCTCGCGTTCAAAGCTTGTCCCGCAATACGTACCACAGCATCGCCAGCACCAGCAGCGGATGCCGCAGCAGCGTGCCGCCGGGGAAGGTCTTGTGCTCGAGCCCGGCGAAGACGTCGAAGCGCTCCGCCGTGCCGCTCATCGCCTCGGCGATCAGCTTGCCGGCGATGCCTGTGATCGCGACCCCCATGCCGGAATAACCCTGGGCATAAAAGAGGCGCCCGGTCCGTCCGATATGCGGCAGCCGCGAGAGCGTGATCGCCAGCATCCCGCCCCAGCCGTACTCGATCCGCTTTCCCACGAGCTGCGGGAACACCTGAAGCATATAGGGCGAGACGAAGCTGGCGATGTCGCCGGGTTCCGCCGTGCTGTAGCGCTCGCCGCCGCCGAACAGCATGCGGTTGTCGGCGGTGACGCGGTAATAGCTCACCACGAACTTGGTGTCGCAGGCGCAGGAGCCGCTCGGGATCAGCGCCTTTGCCTCGGCCTCCGGCATCGGCTCCGTCGTCACCACGAAATTGGCGATCGGCATGATCTTGCCGGCGATCTTCGGTGCGAGATCCCCGAGATAGCCGTTGCAGCCGAGGACCGCATAATCCGCCTCGACCTTGCCCCGCGCCGTCGTGATGGTGACTTTCGATCCGCCGTCCTCGACCTTGGTCGCCGCCGAATGCTCGAACATGGCGACGCCCGCGGCTCGCGCCGCTGCAGCGAGGCCCAGCGCGTAGTTCAACGGATGGAGATGCCCGCCGCCCGTGTCCTTGATGCCGCCGAAATAGATGTCGCTGGCGATCTCGCCGCGGATCGCGTCGCGATCCAAGAGCTTTGCCTTGCGGTAATCAAGCTCGCGCTCGTAGCAGTCGATCTCTTCCGCCATCCAGCTGAGGTCGCTCGCCTTCGAGGCCAGCAGCATGTTGCCGGGCCGGAGATCGCATTGGATCCCGTGCTTCGCCACCCGTTCCCAGATGATCGACCGTGCCTCCTCTGCGAGGCCGAACAGCGCCTTGCCGCGCGCCTTGCCGTAGCGCGCGATCAGCGCCGAGGGCGACTTCCGGAGGCCGGTGTTGATCTGCCCGCCGTTCCGCCCCGAGGCGCCCCAGGCGATCCGGTTCGCCTCCAGCAGCACGACCTTGTAGCCGCGCTCGGCGAGATTGAGCGCCGCCGACAGGCCCGTGAACCCGCCGCCCACCACGCAGACATCGGCGCGGATGGATTCAGAGAGCGCCGGATAGGAGGCATGCGGATTCGCGGTCGCCGCGTAATAGGAACCGTTGGGATGTTCCTGGTTGGAGAACATGATGTTGGATTGATCTCTGCCGCGTGGAATGCGGCGGCAGCATAGAGAAGGGCGCCGGGCGCGCCAAGTGCGGCAAGGCGCGCGCTATTTGCGCCCTATTCGGTCGTCATGTTGGCTCAGCACGCCCCGTCGAGCAGGCGGTAATGCGCTGCGCGGGCGACCGCCTGCACGCGGTTCCGGGCGCCGAGCTTCCGGGTCGCGGATTTCAGGTGCAGCATCACCGTCGCCGGCGAGCGGTCGAGGCGGTAGGCGATCTGCTTGGCGGTCAGGCCCCTGGCGCAGAGCTTCAGGCATTCGCGCTCGCGCGGCGAGAGGCGTACGTGGCGCGAGGGCATCGCATCGGGATCGAAGCTTTCCAGCGCCGCGTTATGGAAGGCGTAGCCGGCGAGGGCGATCTCGGCCATGTGGTGGCGGGCATCCTGCTCGAAGCCGGGCTCGGGATCGATCCGGACCACGTTGAAGGTGGCGAGGCCGCCCTTGGCGAGGCGCATCGGCACGGTCACGCCGATGGTCATCCGTGTATCCTTCAGGTAGTGGATC
>DATKNM010000551.1:0-5731 GCA_035541335.1 Binatia bacterium | reverse complement strand
GGTGCTGAACGGGAGGAATTATTATGGCGATCTCGACTCTGCGCGAACGCGATGCGGTCCTCGCCACACGGCCGGCGCCGCAGGAGGGACCGCTCGGCGACGGCTTGCAGGTCAACCGCCAGTTCATTCCGTTCGAGATGGATCCCGGGATCGCCCACCGCGCGGCGATCGGCGTCATCGTGCTGGCGACCGACCAGACCATCGAGTACGAGTACCGCAAGATCTTCAGGATCGACGGCGTCGCGCTCTATGAGAGCCGGATCGCCAACAGCCCGGAGATCAATCCGGTAACCCTCGCCCGGATGGAGCAGGGCCTGACCGAGGCGGCGGCGGTGATCCGGCCCGGCGTGCCGATGGACGTGGTCGCCTATGGTTGCACCTCGGGCACGGTGGTGATCGGCGAGGAGACCGTGTTCCGCCGCATCCGCGAAGCCTGGCCGCAGGCGAAATGCACGACGCCGATCACCGGCGCCATCGCCGGCTTCAAGGCGATGGGCGTGAAGCGTATCGCCTTGCTGACACCCTATATCGATTCGGTGAACCGGTTGTTCCGCACTTTCGTCCAGGACCGCGGCATCGAAGTGCCGGTGATCGGCTCCTTCAACCACGAGAACGACAACGACGTGGCACGCATCAGCCAGGATTCGATCCGGCGCGCGGCGCTGGAGCTGGGGCTGGGGCGTCATCCCGCGGTCGATGCGGTCTTCGTCTCCTGCACCAGCATCCGCGTCGCCGAGGCCGCGAAGACGCTCGAGTCCGAGCTCGGCAAGCCGGTCACCTCGTCCAACCACGCCATGGCCTGGCACGCCTTGCGCCTCGCCGGCATCAACGACCCGATGCCGGAATGGGGTCGCCTGTTCACGGTCTGAAGAAGCTCAATACCGCCCCAGCCGGAACGGCGCCGGATCGATCTCCGGCTTGCGGCCGGCCATGAGATCGGCGAGCAGCCGGCTGGAGCCGCAGGCCATGGTCCAGCCGATATGGCCGTGCCCGGTGTTGAGCCAGAGATTCTTCAGCGGGCTCGCGCCGATGATCGGCGGCCCGTCCGGCGTCATCGGCCGGAGGCAGGCCCAGTAGCTCGGCCGGTCATAGGCCGCCGCGCGCGGGAACAGCTCCATCGCGACCCGCATCATGTGGGTGAAATCCTGCGGCGCGTATTCGGTGTCGTAGCCGGCGAAATCCGCCGTCGCGGTCAGGCGCAGCCGGTCGCCGAGCCTCGCGAAGGCGACCAGGTTCGCCTCATCGACGCCGAAATGCGCCGGCGCCGCCTCCGCATCCGCGATGGGGAAGGTGAGGGAATAGCCTTTCACCGGATAGATCGGCATCGAGACGCCGACGCTCTTCCCGACGATCGGGCTGTAGCTGCCGAGCGCCAGCACGTAGGCGTCGCCGGTGACGCGCCCCGCCCCGCCTTCGACCCCGGTCTCGACCCCGGTGATGCGGTCGCCGTCGCGGAGCATGCGCTTGATCGGGGATCCGAGACGCAGGTCCACGCCGCGGGCGCGGCAGGCCTCGGCGAGGGCGACGGTGAACTTGCGCGCGTCGCCGGATTCGTCCTTCGGCGTGTGGATGGCGCCGGCAAAGCGACTCTTCACGGCGGCGAGGCTGGGCTCGAAGGCGGCGATCTCCTCCGCATCGAGGATGCGCGCCTCGACACCCTCGTCCGCGAGCAGCTTGAAGTTCTCGCGGCCGGCGCGGAAATGCTCGGCGTCGCGATAGAGATAGATGGCACCCGACTGCGAGCGGTCCCAGGCGATGCCGGTCTCCGCCGTCACTTGCGCCGTCTCGGCCAGGCTGTAGAGGCAGAGCCGCACCTTGACGACGGTGTTGTACCGGTTCCGCGCCGCGCTGCAGTTGGCCAGGAATTTCAGGCCCCAGGCCCACATCCTGGGATCCGGCTTCAGCCGCCAGCGCAGCGCCGTGTCGGCGCGCCACAGTGACTTCAAGAGGATCATCGGCGCCCGGGGACTCGCCCAGGCATAGGCGTGGCCCGGCGTCAGCAGCCCGGCATTGGCAAAGCTGGTCTCCCGCGCCGGCTCCGGCTGCCGATCCACGACCGTGACCTTGTGGCCCTCGCGGGCGAGGTAATAGGCCGTGGTGACGCCGAGCAGGCCGGCACCGAGGACGACGACATGCATGTCAGCGGAATCCGCGTTGCGATGGGGGATTGTGGACGCGGTCATCAGCTTGCCATAATCCGGAGCGATTGAACATGCGCGCCACGCAACTCGGGAGAGCACCGGGATGATCACGACGAGACGGGCAGGGAAGATCGCCGCCGCGCTGACAGTGCCGCTGGTGATGGGACTCCTGTCGGCGCAGCCGGCGCCGGCCCAACAGGCGCCGCTCTCGGTCCAGGAAATCCGCGGCTGCCTCTGCCTGCAGCCGCAGCTCCAGCCGCTGCAGGATGCCTGGCGCGCGCGGCAGCAGGATTACGACGAGCACCAGGCGCAGCTCGCGACCATCGACAAGGAGGTTACGGCGCAGCGCCAGAAGCTCGATCCCAACGATGTGGTCGGACAGCAGGTGCTGAAGGACCTGCTGACGCAGCAGCAGGAGCTCCGCGACGGGATCGGCTCGCAGATTCTGCCCGCGCTCAACAAGGCACGCGACGCCTACAACACCGCCGTCGCCCAATACAACGGCACCTGCACCCGCCCGCGCTACAGCGGCGACGAGACCCTGGCGCGTCAGAACCTGGTCTGCACGGCGCCGCAGTAACCATAGGAGACGTCACGCCCGGCCTTGAGCCGGACATCTCAGCCGCGTCATGATGTACGGGATTCAGGTTTCGCTTTCGGCGTTTCGTTCTGTTACGCCGCAGGCAGCGTCAAGCCCCTCATCCTCACCTTCTCCCTCCGGGAGAAGGGACGCTGCGGCAGAGATCATTCTAACGTGGTGAGGGCAACCGCTCGGCGAGCCCCTCTCCCGTAGGGAGAGGTTGGGTGAGGGTCTTGCCGCAGCCCGGGACCTGTCCGGCCAAGCTCCGATCGACGGGTGCGCGGTCACCCTACTGCGTGCCCCACGGCCGTCCACTGGCACTTCAGGTTCATCTGCCCCGCCGTGTTGGCGACCGTCGCCAGGCAGGCGGCGGCCTTGTCCTGCGGCACCCAGATCGCGAGCCGCAGCAGGAAGCGGGCGCCGCTCTCGCTGGGCACGCTCTCGGAATTCAGGCGCACGATGTTGGCGCCGAACTGCCGGAACGCCTCGGAGAGGCGGGCGATCAGCCCCGGGCTGTCGTCGCCGGTGATCTCGATCCGGTGGGTGATGCGCGCCCGCTCGTCATGGCTTTCGCGATAGCTGAAGGCCGTCACGCTGAGCCGCGCATCCTTCATGTCCGGCAGCGACTTCAATTCACGTTCGAGATCGGCGAGTGTCACCCCCTTCGGCAGCTTCGCGACCAGCGTGAACTCGGCGCCGCCGCCGAGCACGGCGAAGGTGGTGTCGCCGAGATTGATGCCGATGTCGAACAGGCGTCCGGTCACGTCGGCGATCAGGCCGGCGTGGTCCTCGCAGATGATCGACACGAGGGCGGTATTGTTCGATGCGGCGGTGGTCATGCTGGAGGCCTCCCGCTCAGACGATGTTGGATTCCCGGATCAGTGCGCCGCTGAGCACGCGGCTGTAGGAGAGCCGGGAAAGATCGAGCGTCCTATATTGGCCGAAAACGATGAGCTCGCTCAAGGCCCGGCCGATCGCCGGGCTCTGCTGCAGGCCGTGCCCGGAGAAGCCGTTGGCGAAATGGAAGTTCGGCACCTGCGGCGCCGGCCCGATCAGCACGTTGTGATCGAGGACGTTGTAGTCGTAATGCCCCGCCCAGGCCCGGATCAGCTTGATCGCCTCGAACACCGGCACCCGATGCGCGAGGGTCGGCCAGATCAGCTCCTCGAACGGGCGGTAGTCGAGCTCGAAGTCGAGGCAGTCGGGGTCGTCGCCGTCCTCCGGCGAGACGCCGCAGATGAAGTTGGCGCCCTCGGGCCGGAACCAGACGCCGCTGGGATCGATGGTCAGCGGCATGGTCTCGTTCTCGATCTCCTCGCGGCAGTCGAACACATAGATGAATCGCTTGCGCGGGTGGACCGGCAGGTCGATCCCGGCATAGCCGGCGATGGTGCGCGCATGATAGCCGGCGGCGTTCACCACCGTGCCGCAGCTTATCCGGGCGCCTTCCTTCAGCTTCACGCCGGAGACATGGGCGCCGGAGAATTCGAGGCCGACCACCTCGTCCTGCAGATAGTCGACGCCGAGCGACCGCGCCTTGCGCTTGAACGCCTGCAGCAGGCTGTAGGGATCGATCCAGCCTTCGTTCTGCGGGCCGAAGGCCGCGCCGGCGAGATCGTCGGCGTTGACCCAGGGGAAATGGTTGGCGAGCTCCTGCGGCGTCCACAGCAGGGTCGTGGCGCCGTTCTCGTGTTGCAGGCGGTGATTGTCGAGCAGCACCTTCAGCCCGGCATGGGTCGCGAGGAAGAGATAGCCGTTCTCCCGGAAATTGATCGCCGGCTTGTCGTTGCCGACGGCGAGATGGCTGTCGATCGACTTGTAGAACGCCGCGGCGAAGGCCGAGATCTGCACGTTCTCCGGGGTTGAGAATTGCTGGCGCACGCCGCCCGCTGAGCGCGGCGTTGCCGCATCGGTATAGGTCGAATCCTTCTCGATGACGGCGATGCGTCCCTCGAAGGAAGGCTCGCTCGCCAGGAAATAGGCGGTGGATGAGCCGATGACGCCGCCGCCGACGATGACGACGTCGTAGTTCCGGTCGGTCATGATCTATCCGTTGTATTCGGCGTCGAGCAGGCCCCTGACGCCCGGTTCGCAGACGAAGAGGGAGCCGGAGAGCGGTGCATCCTTCAGCTGCTGCTCGGAGAGGCCGTCGCTGGCGCTGGTGATGAAGAGCTGGTCCATGCGCGGGCCGCCGAAGCAGACCGCGGTCGGACGGGGCACCGGCACCTTCAGCACCCGGTCGATCTCGCCGCTCGGCGCATAGCGGGTGATGCACCACCCGTCCCAGTTCGCGTTCCAGAGGTAGCCCTCGGCATCGACCGTCATGCCGTCGGGATAGCCCGCGTCCGGCTTGCATTTATGGAAGCTCTTGCGCTCGCTGATGAGCCCGGTGTCCAGATCGACATCGAAATAGAAGACTTCCTGGGCGAAGCTGTCGGTGAAATAGGCGCGGCGCCCGTCCGGCGAGAAGGCCGGGCCGTTGGAGCAGATGATCCCGCTGTCGATCCGCCGCACCCGTCCGGAGTTCCGGCCCTGGCCGTCGATCACGTAGAGGCTGCCGCTCGGCCGGGTCTCGCCGATATCCGCGGTGCCGCTCCAGAGCCGGCCGCGCGCGTCGCATTTCGCATCGTTGAAGGCGTTGCCGACCTGCTCGGCCTCGGGGTTGACCAGCAGGTTGCGGTGGCCGGCCGGGGTGAGCTCATGCACGCCCTCGCCGTCGGTCACGATCATCCGGCCGTTGCGGGCGAACACCATGCCGCCGACGGTCTTGCCCAGCGCCGCCGGGATCTGCCGGTTCTGCCGGGTGATGGCGTCGAAGCAGTAGATCGCCGGGGCCTTCAGATCGATCCAGTAGAGCGAATTGTCCCGTGGCCGCCAGATCGGGCCCTCCCCGAGAATGGAACGCATCTCGAGCAGGCAGCGCACTTCCGTCATCGAACCCCTCCCCACAAATACCGTGCGCTTTCAATGGGTTAATCCGGCGCCGATATCCTTTGACCTTGCCTAGGAA
>DATKNM010000550.1:0-8824 GCA_035541335.1 Binatia bacterium | reverse complement strand
ATCTCGATCGCGAAGCAGAGGAAGATCGTGCCGACGAGGCCGAGCACGATCGCCTCCAGCTGGCGGAAGCCGCGGCCCTTCAAGCTCAAGACGATCACCGTGTCGAAGCCGGTCAGCACCACGCCGAGCCAGAGCGGCAGGTGAAAGAGCAGGTTCAATGCCAGCGCCGAGCCCAGCACCTCGGCGACGTCGCAGGCGATGATCGCGAGCTCGGCGAAGATCCAGAGCAGGAAGGCGACCGGCGGCGCATAGCGCTCGCGGCAAAGCCGGGCGAGGTCCTTGCCGGCAACGAGGCCCAGCCGGGCGCAGAGCGTCTGCAGCAGGATGCCGGCGAGGCTGGAGAGCACCACGACGAAGAGGAGCGCAGTGCCGTAGCGTGATCCCGCCTCGATGTCGGTCGCCCAGTTGCCGGGGTCCATGTAGCCGACGGAGACCAGCAGGCCCGGGCCGCAATAGCGCAGCAGCTTCTGCCAGAGCGGCAGACCCGGCGGCACCGCCACCGTCCCCCGGACTTCCGAGGGGCAAAACGGCGCGGTGGCGGTCGTCGGGAGGTGGTACTTCAGGGCGAGGTGCATCGAGGCGAGGTCCATGCCCCACCCTAACCCGACCCCGATGCGAAATGGGAGGGTTACGCGCTTGCTTCCCGCGCATGGACCGGGCGCAGGCGCTGCAACTCGCCGGGCAGGCTGGACGCCATCCAATGGGCGATCGCCTGGCGCTTGCGGAAGTACCAGATGCCGAGGCCGATCACCGCGAGGCCGATCACGGACAGTGCCAGCGGGAAGAGCAGCGAATCCTGGAACACGTCCTCGGCGAGATAGCCGAGATAGGCGGAGACGCCCAGGGCGCCGAACACCGCATAGGCACGACGCATCAGATAGACCGACAGCGCCACCATGGCGATGTTGATCAGGCAATAGAACAGCTTCGCCGCCTCGCTGTCGCTGTCCATGGAGGTCAGGCCGCCCCAGAAGGCCATGATGCCGGCGAGATGCAGCCAGAATGCGAAGTCGCCCGCAGACCAGCGCTTGAGGTCAAGCCCCCAGGCGACGGCGCAGAGCACGAGGCCGAACCAGACCGAGACCTCCTGGCGCATCTCCCAGGTGAAATCCTTGACGCCGAACACCCAGGGCGTCAGGTCCATGGAGAGGAACCAGAGCGCCGTCGCCATGATCGCGGCGATGAACGGGAACGGGAAGAAATAGAGTGCGATGGCGCCGGCGACGATCGTGCCGAGGTCCATGTAGAGCCAGCTCGCATTCATCCATTCGAAATAGTCGTTGTACTCGCCGGGATCGCCGAACGGCATCGGCCAGATGTCATAAGCCGCCTGCACGCCGAAGATCGCGAGCGGCGCCATGGCGACCGCGCAGGCGATCAGCAGGCCGGCGGGCGTGCGCAGCCCCGGCCGCTTCCAGAGCGCCCGGCCCAGCAGCACGAAGCCGAAGGCATAGGCGATCGCGGTCCAGGTCAGCGCCTGGCCGCCCGCCTGCTCGAAGGCGAGGGTCGTGAACAGGGTCAGGGCGCCGATCACGATCAGCGCGCCCGCATACCAGAGGAGATGCGAAAAATCGAACTTGGCCGGCGTCGCCGCCGTGGACGACGGCGCTACTGCCGGCGCAGTGCCGCGCGCGGCCAGGAAGGTCTCGAGCCGCTCCGCTTGATCGCGCGTGATGATGCCGGCTGTCGTCGCCGCTTCCAGATCCGCCCGGTTCACGATTTCCTCTCGATCTCCCGCATCTCCCCACGGGCCTTATTGTGCCGCGACCGGCCGATCTGGTTCAATGCGGTGCGGCGCCTTGGGGCGCCCATTCCTGCTTATCTCTGTGGAATCGCTCATGAAATGCGTCTTCGACGAGGCCCAGAACGCCCATGCCCCGGCGCGCTACCTGCGCTATGGCAACATCATCGACTTCCCGGAGAGCCCGGAACGGGTGACGCGGCTCCTGGCCGGTGCCGACAAGGCCGGGCTGGAGCGCGTGGCGCCCCGGGCCTTCGAGCGCAACCGGCTGACCGCGGTCCACACCGAGCGCTATGTCGACTTCCTCGCCAACGGCTATGCGGAATGGAGCGCCGTGCCCGGCAGCTATGTGGAGATGATGCCGAGCATCCGTCCCTTGGAAGAGCCTGCCGGCTACCCCGAGAACATCCTCGGCCGGGCCGGCTGGCACATCCAGGACTTCTCCTCGGCGATGACCGGCGACACCTGGAAGTCGGTGCACGCCTCGGCGATGTCGGCGCTGACCGCGGCGGAGCTGGTGCTCGCCGGCGAGCGCGCCGCCTATGCGCTCTGCCGCCCGCCGGGACACCATGCGTATGACGAGCGGGCCGGGGGCTTCTGCTATCTGAACAATGCCGCCATCGTCGCCCAGCACTTGCGCGGGAAGCACGGCAAGGTCGCGGTGCTGGACATCGACGTCCATCACGGCAACGGCACCCAGGCGATCTTCTATGACCGCGCCGACGTGCTCACCGTCTCGATCCACGGCGATCCCGCCAACTACTACCCGTTCTTCTATGGCTATGCCGATCAGCGCGGCAACGCCGCGGGCGAAGGCTTCAACCTCAACCTGCCGGTGCCGGTGAAGAGCAAGGACGAGGTCTGGCAGAAGGCACTCGGCGCCGCGCTGCAGCGCGTCGGCGATTTCGCGCCAGGCGCCCTGGTGCTGGCACTCGGCCTCGACGCGCACGAGGCCGATCCGCTGGCGGGCGGCGGCGTCACCACCGCGGGCTTCGGGCAGATGGCGGCGATGATCGCGGGGTTGCGGCTGCCGACGGTGATCACCCAGGAGGGCGGCTATCTGACGCCTTATCTCGGCGACAACCTCGCCACCTTCCTCACCGGATTCCAGAAGGGCTGAGCGGAAAAAGGAAACGCGCCCGAACGGGCGCGTTCTCGATCGATGGCTCTCGGCCTAAATCAGGCGAGGATGTTCACCCGGCGATGACCGGTCTCGCCGCTGCCCGAGGATTCCTGATCCTGGGTCACGGTGTCGGTCTTCTTCAGGTCGGCCTCTTCGGCCTGGCGGTCGTTCTCGCGCTGCGTCTGGCTGGCCGACGTGGTGGCCGCCGCCTGCTGCTGGCCGGCCACGCGCGCGCCTTCGAAGGCCGCGGCAACGCCGGTGACTGCCGAGATGTTCATCACGATTCTCCTGACCTAAATGTGGTCACCCGCGGAATCTGAGCGCTCCCCGGGCAGGTCGCAAGTTCTTTCATTTCCGAGTTTAATAGAATTTTAGCTAATTTCGACGGATCCTCGCCCACCGCATTCGGCGCGGGCGGCCGGTCGCCTGTGGATAACTCCTTCCCCTGCCTGCGCTTTTCGGCATGGCATCCGCTCCGAAATCAAGCTGGTGCCCGGCCGGCGCCTCGCCGAAGCTGCGACATCCGTGCTTCCGAATCACACCGACGACGACGTTTTCAAGGCCCGCCGCCGCCCCCATGCCCCAGGGCAACACTCCGCTCCGAGAGACGACCGCCGCCCCTGCGCCACGGCACCTCGGTGGCCGCTACGGGGTGATGTGGGGCATCATCTGCGTCTCGACGGCCTTCGCGATCTTCACGCTGCACGATGCCGGCATCAAATGGCTGGTGGCGGGCTATGCCCCGCTGCAGGTCCTCTTCATCCGCAGCACGGTCATCTTCACGATCTGCGTCGCCGTCGGGCGGAAGCGCGGCGTGCTGCGCGCGGCGCGCTCGCCGATCCGCAACGCGCTGCTGGTGCGCTCGATCGTCCTGCTGGGCGCCTGGTTCTGCTTCTACACCGCGGCGAAGACATTGCAGCTCGCCGAATTGACGACGATCTATTTCGCCTCGCCCCTCATGGTTGCGGTGCTGGCGGTGCCGATCCTCGGCGAGACCGTCACCCGGTCCCGCTGGTTCTCGATCCTGGTCGGATTTGCCGGCGTCCTCATCGCCTGCAAGCCGGGGGATTTCAATCACGCCGAGGCGATCGGCCTTGCGCTGCTGGCGGCCTGCTTCTGGGCGGCATCGATGATCCTGATCCGGCAGATCGCGCTCAAAGAGTCGACGCTGGTGCAGATGATGACCTCGAGCTTCGCCTTCGTCGTCATGACCGCACCGATGATGCTCTGGGTCTGGCGCATGCCCGATCCGACGCAGTTGGCATTGATGGCGTCGATCGGCGCGCTCGGCGCCGTGGCGCAGTACTTCCTGATCGAGGGCATCAAGCGCGCGCCCGCTTCCGTGGTCTCGCCGCTGGAATTCACCGCTTTGGTCTGGTCGTTCGTGCTGGGCTATGCGATCTGGCACAACGTCCCCGGCCTCAACGTCTTCGCCGGCGCCGGCCTCATCCTCTTGAGCGGCGCGCTGATCGTCGTCAGCGAGTGGAAGAAGGTGCGTCTCGCGCTCCGCACCGAGACCGCTGCGGAGTAGGCACGCGGTCGCTATCCGCCGTGGAAGGCGATGATATCGCGCGCCACCGTCCCCGGAACTTCCCAGTTGGGGCCGTGGCCGACACCGGGATATACCCGGAGCTCGCCGCGCGGCAGCAACGCCAGCAACTTCCGCTGCGCCTCGGCATCGAACAGACTGTCCCGGTCGCCCCAGAGCACCAGCGTCGGCTGGTGGACGCCCATCGCCACCACGGCCGTGTCGTCGACCAGGGCCGCGGCGACCTTGCGCCAGGCGTCGAGATCGAGCCGCATGCTCTCCTGCACGAAAGCCTCGAGATGCGTGGGATCGATCGGATTGGCCAGCGTGCTCGCCTGGAATTCGTAGACGAAGTCATAGGGCAGCGACTCTTCGAACTCGGCAAGGGTCGCGCCGAACGCGGCGAGCGGCTCGTTTCCGCCCGACGTATCCGCGCTGGCGATCAGCACCAGTCGTTCGATCATTTCCGAGTGGCGCGCGGCGAGCCGCTGTCCCACGAGGCTGCCCAACGAATGGCGGACCAGGGTCACGGGGCGGCCCACGACCGCCGCGACGAACTCCGCAGCGTCCGCGGTGAAACTGTCGATGGCATAGTCCGCAAAGCCGCCGCCGGTCCGGCCGTGACCGCGCTGATCAAGCGCGTGGATCCGGAAGCGGTCGCTGAGATGCGGGATCAGCAGCTCCGCGCTGCGCCAGGAATCGCTGTAGCCGTGGAGGTAGACGAGCGGGGGCGCGTCCTGCGGGCCGGCGGTGACGAAATGATAGGTCCGGCCGTTCCGCAAGTTCACCGTGCCGCTGACGACCTCGCGGCCCGCCGCCGGCGTGGTCTCAGCCTGCGACCCGTGGCTCGTTCTTTCACCCCCCATGCGGCAACCGGCCGAGGGTCCCCAGCACCTCCTCGTAGAGCTTCCGCGCCGTCACGCTGTTGGGCTTCAGCGCCGTGCGCTCGGCCAGGAGAGCGCGGGCCAGCGGCAGGCGCCCGGCGCCGATCGCCGCGGCGATCAGGGTCTGGTTGAAGAGATCGCGCTGGGCATTGCTGCCGCCGATCCGCCGGATCTGCCCACGGACCGGGAGCATCAGATCGACCGTGCGCCCGAAATCTCCCGCGCTGAACGCCGCGATCGCGCGCACGAGTGCCTGTCCCACATCTGCCGAGACATCGCGATTGGTGCCCTTCGCCCGCGCGATGTAGTCGCCGAGCGACTTGTCCAGCCGCGCCTCCGCCGCGCGATCGGCGGCGATCCCGGCAGCCAGCGCAATGTGCACGTCGTTGAAGACCAGCACATGGTCGTCGATATGGCCGTACCAGTGCGGTGCCAATTCCTTCCAGCGCGTCCCGGTATCGACCCCCGCGAGCTTCAGCCGCCAGAGCAGCGCCGCAGCATCCACCAGGTCCAGCAGCGCACCGGATTTGGCGGCGCGGATCTCGTCATCATAGAGCGCCAGCGCCTCGTCCAGCCGGCCCCGCTCGATGAGGTAGAGCGCGTAGTGCCACCATTGGTGCACGGCCAGCCCGACCGCCGGCGTCCAGTGCTCCTTCAAATCGCGGTACCAGCCGATCCCCTCGATGGTGCGACCTTCCATCTCCAGCACATGGCCGACCGCATGGATCGCCCAGGTGTCCTTCGGATTGCGCTCGACCGCGCGACGGCCCTTCACCTCCGCCTGGCGGAAATCGCCGACCTCCTCCAGGCCGAAGGCATGCATGCCGAGCAGGAAACCGTGGAGCGCGTCGTCTTCCGGCCATTCCGGCAGCACCCGCGCGATCGAGTCCCGGAGGTTCCCGGCATCGCCGAGATAGAAATAGGTGTCGTGCGCGAAACGCAGCGCCCAGACGTCGCGGGGATGCTCGATCAGGATCTCTTCCCAGATCGCGACGGCGCGCCGGATCCGGTCGCCGGCCCAGGCTTCCAGCGCGGCGATGTGCCCCCGCTCCCAGGCGCCGAGCTTCGCCTCGTTCTTCCGGGCGGCGGCCAGTGCCGCCTGCACGCCTGCCGATCCTCCGGTCTCGCCAGACAGAACCCGCAACGCACCGATCAGGGTGTGCCCGAAGGCGAAATCCGGATCCGCCTCCACCGCCTGGGTGAGAGTCGCTAGAGGATCTCCGATCCAGCCGAGATATTCATGCGTCGCCACCGCGACGGCCTTGGCGGCCGATCCGACACTCGGCGGAACCTCGATTGAATCCAGCGGCATGCTCCCCTCCCCTGCGGTCCTCGGGAATGATACCGCGCCGCCCGAGCGGCGGAGAAGCAATGAAAAGTTAAGCCGCCGCCAATGCGGCCTGCCGGGCGCGCTGCCATTGCCGCAGTGCAGCCGCGACCACGACCGCCATGGTGATGCCGAGCACGTACCAGGCGGGGCGGATGCCGGCGTGAAAGTTGGTATCGGCCTGCAGCACGCGCCAGAACGGCGCATGGACGACGAGATGGTAATAGGCCGCCTCGCCGAAGCCGGTCGCCAGCGCCGCCAGGACGCCGAGCCCGGCGAGAGTGCCGAGCGCGCCGGCCCGCTCCGGCGTCGTCGTCCACATGACAAGGCGATAGAGCATCATCCAGACGAAGAGGCCCGCCACCACCAAGGGCTCGCTGACATTGAGCTTCGACTGCATGAAATAATGGATGCAAGCGAGCACGCCAGCGACATAGACCCAGCGATGCAGCCGGATCCAGGCCGCGCCGCCCATCCGTCGCAGCATGCCGTCGGTCGAGGTCAATGCGAGCGCGCCGAGGATCAGCACCGCCGCGAAGCCGATGGTGAGATAGATCCTGAGCACGATCTCGCTGCCGACCTTGTAGAGGTTGAACATGTTGTCGGCGGCGTAGAACGTGAGGTGCAGCGCCACGTAGGAGAAGGCGGCGACGCCGATCATCCGGCGCACGACGACGAGGCGCGGCCAGCGGAAGGCCTGGCGGAACGGGGTCACCACCAGGGCGATCATCAGCAGGCGGATGGTCCAGAGCCCCGTGGCGTGGATGATCTCGGTGATCGGCCGCACCGGGAAATAGCCGGCATAATATTGCACAAGGGTGACGATGCCCGGCAGGCAGACCGCCAGCAGGGTCGCCGCCCGGAACCAGGAGAAGCTCCCGTTCCGCTCCTGCCAGGGGGCCCAGCCGGCCTTCTTGGAATTCTTCGCCTTGCTTGCCATTTGCCATCGGTCCGCTGATCCGGCCTCACAACATAGGCTGTACATCCGCATGGGCCAATCACCCTGGTGTGACTGGTTTCCATGTCTATTCGGCATGAGCAAACCCCGTAACCCGGCGGCAGGCTGTGAAGAACCACCATGCCGCGACGATCAGTCCCGAGCCCCGCCCGGTTGCTGTGACACACCTCACAGAGATGCCCGGCCTCCTTCGGTTAGAGTGAACGGAAAGCGGCCTCGGTGCGCCCAAGGCTCACCAAAAGCACACCCGTATCCAGAGAGACTTTCCTGCCATGACGCCTCGCCAGATCGACCTCGTGAAAACCAGCTTCGGCCGGATCACGCCCATGAAGGAGCAGGCCGCCGAGCTGTTCTATTGCCGGCTGTTCGAGCTCGACCCCTCGCTCCGCCTGATGTTCAGGTCGGACATGACCGAGCAGAAGCAGAAGCTGATGGTGGCGATCGCGCTCGTTGTGGCGAACCTGGAGAAGATGGAGAGCCTGCGCCCGACGGTGCTGGAGCTCGGCCGCCGCCATCGCGGCTACTACGTGCAGCCGCGCCATTACGACGTGGTCGGCGAGGCCCTGCTCTGGACGCTCGAGATCGGCCTCGGCAGCACCTGGACCAAGGAGATGGCGGAAGCCTGGGGTGCGGCTTATCAGATTCTCGCAGCGACCATGATCGAAGGTTCCGAGAGCCCGGAGCCCCGCCGCAGCGCGCGGCCGGTTGCGGCCTCGATCTACTGACCCCTACGGATAGACCAGCTCCGGCACGCCGCCGCGGGTGACGAAGACGATCGCGTTCTGGTCGAAGGCGCGCGCCAGCTCCAGCCCCGCCTCCACGGCAATCCCGAACACCACGCATTCGACCTCGGCCGTCCAGTGGCCGGTCGGGTCGCGCCCCTCGCCGATCGCATAATCGTAGCCGCGGGATTCGATCAGCTGCGTGAGTGCCCGGTGCCGGGCGCGGTTCTCCGCCTCCGGCAGCACCACGCTGCGCGGGTTGCAGGCGCTGACGACGACGGCGCTGTCGGCGCCGCGCGCGCGGAGCACGGCGTCGAATTCCGCCGAGCGCCGGCCGATGTTGAGAGTAACCTCGCAATCGTCGGCCACGAACAGCACATAGTCGGTGGCGCGATAGGCGGCGATCAGCGCCTCATCCAGCATTGCAATTCTCCGCTTCCGGCCGTTCACTCTAGCGAAGCCGCGAACGGACACCAAGCAACCCCGCGAAATTGATCGAGGACCGCATGACCGAGCAACGCCCGCCGCTGCCGCCCTTCAC
>DATKNM010000549.1:0-6604 GCA_035541335.1 Binatia bacterium | reverse complement strand
AGTAGGCGACCGCCAATGCATCCTCGACCGCGAGCTCGAAGCGATGCTCGGCGGGATTGTCGCGAACCTCATCGGCCATGCGTCACCCCATGATCTCAACATTCCGGTCTCAACATATGAACTTCGGCAGGCCGATTCCAGACGGGTTTGCCGGCTTGCAGCGGTTTTCCCACCGCGATATGTTCAACGAGATACATCGCGAGGCGGGAGGACAGCATGCGTCGGATATTGGGCGTCGTCGTTTCATTGGTTCTGCTTTGGTCGGTGCCGTCGGTTGCGGCACGCGCCGACCAGGTGACGGTGCTGGCGGCGGCGAGCCTGACCGATGTCCTCGGCCAGATCGACGGCGATTTCCAGAAGCAGTCCGGCAACGCGGTGAAGGCGGCGTTCGGCGGCTCGTCCGCGCTCGCAAAGCAGCTCGAGGCGGGCGCCCCCGCGGATCTCTTCATCTCCGCCGACGTGCCCTGGATGGACTACGTCGCCAAGGCGAACCTGATCGATCCTTCGAGCCGCAGCAATCTGCTCGGCAATCATCTGGTGCTGGTCGCGCCCGCCGACAGCACGGCAAGCGTCACCATCGACCAGAATCTCGATCTGGCCGGCATGCTGAAGGGCGGCAAGCTTTCGGTCGCCGACACCAACGCGGTTCCGGCCGGCAAGTATGCCAAGGCGTCGCTGACCAAGCTCGGCATGTGGGACAAGGTTGAGAACAGCCTGGCGCAGGCGGAGAACGTCCGCGCGGCCCTGGCGCTGGTCGAGCGCGGCGAGGCGCCGCTCGGCATCGTCTATCAGACCGACGCCGCCGTCGCGAAGGTGAAGGTGATCGGCACCTTCCCCGATGACAGCCATCCGCCGATCATCTATCCGGTGGCGCTGACGGTGCAGGGTGCCAAGTCCGATGCCGCGAAGGCCTATCTCGCCTATCTGAAGAGCGATGCGGCGAAGGCGGTGTTCCAGAAGGCCGGCTTCATCATCCTGCCGTAATCGCCTAGCCGTTCTTCCGCGAGGACCGGAACAGCTTCTTCTCCTTTTCGAGCGCCACGTCCGCCGCGGCCTCGATGCGGCGATAGGCTTCGAGCACGGCGGTGCCGGCCTGGGTGATCCTGGCGCCGCCGCCTTTGGCACCGCCATGCTGCGGCTCCACCAGCCTTTGGCCGAGCAGCTGGTTCAATTCGTCGGTCAGCAGCCAGGCGCGGCGATAGGACATGCCGAGCGCGCGGCCGGCGGCGCTGATCGATCCGGTGTCGCGGATGAGCTCCAGGAGGCGCGCCTTGCCGGGACCGAAGCGGCGCTCCTCCCCGAGATCGATGCGCAAGCTGACGACGGCCATGGACTCCTCCGATCTGGCTCAGCGCACGCCGAGCAGGTTGAACAGCAGCGACAGGGTCGCCACCGAGACCAGGGTCGAGCCGACGATCACGCCGGTCGAGCGCTGGGTATAGACTCCATAGCGGCTCGACAGCACGAAGACCAGGGAGCCGGTGGGCAGCGCCGAGAGCACGATGAGCGCATCGGCCCAGCCCTGCTCCAGCGGGATCAGCCGGAGCATCGCAAAGGCCAGCAGCGGATGCAGCAGCAGCTTGAAGGCGGTCAGCAGGCCGATCTCGCGATAATCGCCGCGGAAGCTCTTGCCCACCATGAAGAGCCCCATGGCGAAGAGTGCCGCCGGCGGCGCCGCGGCGCCGAGGATCTCGCAGAACTTCGCCAGGAAGACAGGCACCGGGACGCCGAGTCCCGACCACAGGATGCCGAGCGCCGCCGACAGCACCAGCGGCGATTTGACGACGCCCATGAGCGCGTCGCGGAACACCTGCAGCCGGTGATCGGCGTCGCTCTGGGTGAACTCGACCACCGCGATATAGAAGGCCATGACGATGGCGCCGTTCAGCACCGTCGCGATGATCGCCGGCAGCTTCCCCGTCGGCCCGAACGCGGTCAGCAGCAGCGGGATCCCCATGTAGCCGGTGTTGGAGAACAGCGCCGACATGTTCTGCAGGCCGAGCTGGTCGCCCTTCCCGGGGAAGAGTCGTCCCGCGATCACCCAGGTCAGGAGCGCCAGCGCAACCGCGCCGCCCATGTAGTCGAGGATGAAGGGGAGGTTCAGCGTCTCCGCCAGCGGCACCGTGGCCATCGAGGCGAAGAACAAGGCGGGCAAGGCGGCGAAATAGACGAAGCCGTTGAGCGCCTGCGACGCGTCGTCGCCCAGGAGACCGAGCCGGCCGCACAGCCAACCCGAGGCGATGATCGCGAAGACCGGCAGCACGACGTCGATGATGGCTTCCATGCCGCCTCAGCGTTGTTGGGGCGTGCGACCATGGCAAAGCCCGGCGCCGTCGTCCACCGGGTCCGATCCACCCGATGTTCGCGCTCCGTCCCGGACAACAAACGGCGGATCCCCCAGCTTGTTTCCGGGGGGTCGGGCCGCTACAGTCCCGGCCAACCAAAGAGGACAGGAAAGCGATGACGACCAACCATCATGCGGCGCTGATCTACACGATGGTCCTGATGGCGGCGGCCGATCGGGACATGACCGACGCCGAAATGGCCTCGATCGGCGACATGGTGGCCCATCTGCCGGTGTTCCGCGACTTCGACCGTTCGAAGATCGCCGCCACTGCGGCCGGCTGCGTCGATCTCTTGAACGCCGATGACGGGCTCGACAAAGTGCTGGCCGAGATCAAGAAGGCGCTGCCGGAACGGCTGCGGGAGACCGCCTATGCTCTGGCCTGCGACGTCGCCGCTGCCGACGGCAAGGTGACGCAGGAGGAGGCCCGGCTGCTGGACCTGATCCGCTACTCGCTCGCCATCGGCAAGCTGCCGGCGGCGGCGATCGAGCGCGGCGCCCGCGCCAGGCATCTGACCGTATAAGTCACCTGACAGTCTGAACCGCCCGGCGGTGTGAGTCCGCGGCGAAGTTCTCAATCCCCAGGGGACTGTGCGGGATTGGTGTCCGCGGCGGCGGCGATCGGTTATCTTCGTTCGGGATCGACTCGGCCCGTAAGGCATTGCCGAACGGGGATAGATTGAGGGGAAGCTTTCGATGCTTGGTGCCAGGTGGCGGGCGATGGCCGTGATGTCGGCTGCCCTTCTGTCATGTGCCGTCCTGGGCGTGCCGGGGGCGACGCCGGCCGCGGCGGAAACCGCGAGCGAGGCCGCTTTCGCCGAGGTGCTGAAGGATCCCGGCAACCTCGACAAGAACCTCGCCTATGCGACCGCACTGGTGAAGGAAGGCGATGTCGAGGGTGCGATCGCCGTGCTCGAGCGCCTGGTGCTGATCTATCCCGATCGGGCGGAGCTGCATCTTTCGCTCGGCCAGCTTTATCGCCGCGTCCACAGCGACGCCGCGGCGGCGCAGGCCTTCAACGACGCGATCGCGGCGCCGGTGACGACCCCGGCGATCAAGGCCGAGGCCGAGGCGGCGCGCGACCAGGCGGTCGCCCGCACCGCCCGCAGCCAGTTCAACGGCAGCCTCTATGCCGGCATGCAGTACCAGACCAACGCCAATGCCGGGGCGGACAGCCATCTCGTGCGCTCCGACGGCGTGCTGGTGAAGCGCGGCGAGAGCGAGCAGCCCGACGACGACATCTCCGGCGTCATGGGCTTCAACCTCAACCATCGCTACGACTTCGGCCGGCAGAATGGTCTCGCGCTGGAATCGCGCCTCAGCGGCTTCGGCCAGTTCTATGACGAGAATGCCCGCCTCGATTCCGGCCGCATCGGCGGCCAGGTCGGTCTCGGCTTCGCGCCCTTCGCCGGCGACGGCGGCTTCTTCCGCCTGCAGCCGCGCGGCAACTTCGAGGCGGTCACGGTCAACGGCCAGTGGCTGGACGGCGGCGGCGGTCCCGGCCTCGGCGCCAAGTTCGCCTTCAGCGACACGCTGGGGCTCGAACTCGGCTACGACGCGATCTACCGGAACTACGACGAGGTCCATGGCTTCGGCGATACCCAGGATTATACCGGCTGGGAGCATGACGGCGTCGCGACGCTGACCTGGATCGCGCGTCCCGGAACGACGCTGGTCTTCAGCCTCGGCGGCCGCCGCGCCGGCACCGAGAAGGACTTCCTCGACTATACCGGCCTCACCAGCTCGGCCGCGGTCTATCAGGCCTACGGCTCCCCGATCCGCTTCCTCTCGCGGGACTGGCTCGCCGGCCTCTCCGCCGGCTACGAGGCCCGCTGGTATGACGGCCCGGACGACAGCGTCGATCCCGGTGTCACGCGCCAGGACGACATCTTCCAGTTCGACGCCTCGAACACCATCCCGCTGTCGGATTCCTGGAGTTTCACCCAGCAGATCCAATATCTGCTGGTCGATTCGAACCTCCGGAACTACAGCTACGACAATCTTACCGTGGCGATGTCCGCACGCTGGCGATTCTAGCGGGAACGGACCTCGGCATATGGGAGTGGAACCATGATCAAGCGCGATTGGCTGCTCGGCGTCGGGCTGCTCTCCGGCAGCCTCGGGGTGGCTCTCGGGGTCGGGAGCGCGGTCGAGCCTGCGCTGGCGCAATCCAGCGGCGGCGAGATCGGCGCGGTTGCTGCGGTGAAACCCGATGCCTTCGGCCAGGCACCGAGTGCCGCGGAGCAGACGCTGACCGTCGGCGCCGGCCTGGTCGAGAACGAGAAGATCCGCACCAACCCGGACGGCACTACCAACGTGATCTTCGCCGACCGGTCGACCTTGACTGTCGGCAAGGGCTCCGAAGTCACCCTCGACAAGTTCGTCTACGATCCCAACACCCATGCCGGCGGTCTCGCGATCAACCTCGCCACGGGCACGCTGCGCTTCGTCGGCGGCCAGCTCAGCAAGACCGGCGCCGTCCAGGTGAAGACGCCGACCGCCACCATGACGGTGCGCGGCGGCATCGGGCTCTTTTACTTCCCGCCGGGCGGCCCCGGTTATGCGGTCTTCCTCTACGGCAAGGAGCTGAAGAACCTCGACACCGGCGACAGCATCTATCGTCCGGGCTTCGCCTTCATGTTCCCGGCCGGCGGCGGCGCGGCGCAGATCATCCAGGCCACTGACGCGCTGCTCCAGGAGATCGAGCTCAACTTCAACTACACGGCCGGCCTCGGCGGTGCCATTCCCGATGAGAAGATCACCGCCTTCGCGAACGACATCGACAATCCCGAGGTCCAGCAGCTGATCACCGACCTCCGCGGCCAGATCGACGATCTGTCGCAGCGCGACCGGGTGATCTTCGATGCGTCGCAGCGCTCCGGAACGCCGAACTTCACGCCGCCGCCACCGCCACCGCCGGTCATCATCCCGCCGCCGACCAATCCCTACACCAGCTGATCGCGCCCGCGCAGCGATGCGCGTCCTCTTTGCCAGTCCGTTTCCCTATCTGCCGCACAACACCAGCGGGCGGGAGGTGACGACCCATGCCATGGCCCTCCGGCTGCGCGACCGCGGCAGCGCCGCCGCCGTGTTCGCCGGCCTGCCGCCGGGCCCGACGGCTGCCGATGCTCCTTATGTGACGGACGAGGGCCTCGGCTATCCGGTCTTCCGTGCCTCGCGTCCGCTGGCGGCCTATCATGCGGTGCTCGCCGCGTGGCATCCGGACGCCGTCGTGCTGCCGCTGAGTGCGCCCTGCGCACCGCTGGCGGCGATCGACCTCCAGGCCGGCATCAGGACCGCGTTTCTGGCCACCAACGCCGACACGCAGGACCTGGCGACGCAATTGATCGCCCAGCCGGGAATCGGCCTCATCGCAAATTCGCCCTTCACCGCGCGGCGCCTCGAGACCCTGTTCGGCGTCCGTCCGCCGATCCTGCTGCCTTTGATCGAGCCGGAGCCGTATCGTGTCGCGTCGCAAGGCGACGCCGTCCTTATGGTCAATCCCAGTGTCGAGAAGGGCGTCGAAACCTTCTTCCGCCTCGCCGCGGCACGGCCGGCGATCCCGTTCCTCGCGGTCGAGAGCTGGACCGTCACCGATACCTGGCGGACGGTCCTGATGAACCGCGCGCGGACGCTCGGCAATGTCGAGCTCTGGCCCGCGGTCGAGGACATGCGCGAGGCGTTGGCGCGGGCACGCATCGTGCTGATGCCGAGCATCTATGAGGAGACCTACGGCCGCGCAGTCGCCGAGGCGCAGCTGAGCGGCATCCCGGCCCTGGTCTCCGATCGCGGTGCGCTGCCGGAGACCCTGGGCGCGGGCGGCCGCGTGGTGCCGCTCGACGGCGGGATCGGGCCCTGGCTGGAAGCGCTCGATGCGCTCTGGAACGATCCGGCGCAGTACCGGGCGAGCGCCGCAGCGGCGCTGGCCGAAGCCGCGCGCCCGGAGCGGCGGCCGGAGCGGATCGTCGACGATCTCTTGCGTCTGCTCGATGCCCTGAGCGTGCCAGCGCGCTGAGCGCGGCCGGCTCGCCGCGCCGCATCCGGTTCTGATATGATGAAGGCCTCGGCCGGGATACGGCCGGCATGTCACGCGAGGCGGGAGGCTGCCATGATCGAATCGGTGCGATTCCTGCCCCTGCTGGGGCGAATCCTGATCGCCGTGTTGTTTCTACCGGCCGGCTTCGAGAAGCTGACCGGCTTCCAGGGCGCGGTCCAATACGCCACCTCGGCTGGCATGCCTCTGCCGGCCTTGGGGATCGC
>DATKNM010000548.1:0-2360 GCA_035541335.1 Binatia bacterium | reverse complement strand
ACGGCGAAGGTCTCGTCGGTCAGGAAGGCTGCCAGCGGAAAGCGCCAGGCCTGGCTCAGGTGCCGGACGTGATCGACCAGGGTCGCGGCATAGAGCAGGTGCCGGAGATTGAGGACCAGGGTCGCGAACCATACGACCCAGAGTCCGGAGCCGGCGCCGAGCAGCAGGATCGCGATGAACTGCGCCGAGCCGGAGAAGACGAAGAGCGACATCGCCTGGGTCGCCCAGAAGCCGAGGCCCGCCCCGGTCGCAAGCGTCCCGAAAATGACGCCGAACGGGATCGAGCCCATCATGAAAGGCAGCGTGTCGCGCAGGCCCCGGAGGAACTCCTGGCCGCGCGTCGCTGCGCGCGTCGCCGTATTCGCCCCTGCCGCGTCCCCCACCGTCAGACCACGCCCATATCCACGCCGGCGCTGATGCCGGGGGCCGAGCGGACGGTGGCGGCGATGATCTCCAGGGCGCGTTCCAGGGTGTCGCGCTCCGGCGGCTCGCAGAGGCAGATGCGGACGGCGGGCGGGGCATTCCGGGTCGTGGCGAAGGCGCCGGCCGGCGTCACCGCGACGCCGCGCATCCGGAGCTCGAGGGTGAAGGCTTCCGCCGACCAGGGCTCCGGCAGCCGCATCCAGACGTGATAGGCGCGCATCTCCGGCGAGAGGTCATGGCCGCGGAGCATCTCGCGCGCCAATTTCTGGCGCAGGATCGCCTCGTCGCGGTGCCCGTCGGCGAGCTCCTGGCCGATCCCTTCGCGGATCCAGCCGGCGCCGATCTCGGCGGTCAGCGGCGTCGCCATCCAGGTGGTGGAGCGCACGACCTGGGTGAAGTCGTCGCGGCTGCTCGACGGCAGCGCGAGGTAGCCGACGCGCAGGCCAGGCGCCATCGACTTCGAGAGACTGGTGAAATAATGGCCGAGCTCCGGGGCGTAGCTGCAAAGCGCCGGCGGCCGGTCGTCGCCGAGCAGGAAGCCGTAGACGTCGTCCTCCACGATCTTCACGCCGTAGCGCCGCGCGATCTCCGCCAGCGCCTTGCGTCGCTCGGCCGGAACCACCATGGCGGTGGGGTTCTGCAGGTTGGCGACGCAGTAGAAGGCCTTCGGGGAGAGGCTGCGGCAGGCGGTCTCGAAGGCATCGGGATCGACGCCGTGCTCGTCCATGGCGACGCCGTGGATCCTGAGGCGCAGGAAGTCCGCGAGCCGCTTCATGCCGGGATAGGTGAGGGCTTCCGTCAGCACCACGTCGCCCGGCTCGGTGATGGCGCCCAAAGCCGCCGTCATCGCGTGCTGGCCGCCCGCCGTGACGATCACCCGCTCGGGCTCGATCGGAAAGCCGCACTCGGTCAGCCATTGCGCGCCCGCCGCGCGATGCGACGCGGAGCCGGCATGGGGGTGATAGTCCATGAGCCGCGCGATGCCGGGACGTGCAGCGATCTCGCGGATGGTGTCCGCGAGCACGGAGTCGCTGGTCATCGGCGTCGGGATGTTGACGCTCAAATCGATGATCTGCGGCGTGCCGAGCGGCGCCTCGATGTCGATCACCACCTGCTGCTTCCGCCGGCGCGCATCGGGACGGACGAAGGTGCCGCGCCCGACCTCGCCGCCGATCAGGCCGCGCCGTTCCGCCTCGGCATAGGCCCGGCTCACTGTGCCGACCGTCACAGAGAGGCGATATGCGAGATCGCGATGGGTCGGCAATCGGTCGCCGGGATTGAGCGCGCCGTTGCGAATATCGCCCGCAAGTGCTTCCGCAATCGCCAGATAGCGCGGGCCGGAGAGTTGCTCGATGTTGGGTTGCCAGATTGTCATCATGACAATGTATCGATTGACTTCATTCTTGGTCAAGACAAAATGCGATCAATTCCGAGATTGAGACCGCAATCTTGGAAAATCGAGCCAATGGAGAGCAAAATGTATCGATACAATTCAGAGAGTCCAGGGCTGTCCCTGCGGACCAAACGCAGGATCTCGATCCTGAACGCCGTTACGACCTTCTTCGATCGCCTCGCGGCCGCTCAGGATCGGCGCCGGCAGCGCAGTGCCCTGGCCCGCCTCGACGACCGGATGCTGCGCGACATCGGACTGAGCATGTCCGACGTCGAGGTCGAGCTTGCCAAGCCGTTCTGGCGCTGAACCGCAACCACGGAACCGACCACGGGGGATCTCCGCCATGGAACTCGACGTCTACCAGATCGACGCCTTCAGCGACCGACCCTTCGCCGGGAATCCGGCGGGGGTCGTGCCGCTGCAATCCTGGCTGCCGGAGCCGGTGATGCAAAGCGTCGCCGCCGAGATGAACCTGGCCGAGACCGCGTTCTTCGCCCCGGAAGGCGACCATTATCGGATCCGCTGGTTCACCCCGACCATCGAG
>DATKNM010000547.1:0-7117 GCA_035541335.1 Binatia bacterium | reverse complement strand
CGGGAGATCCGCGACGTCTTCCGCACCTTCAACGCCTGGGCCGAGCCGTTCCGCCGGGAGAGCGAAGCGCATGACGAATAAGACCATCAAGGTCGAGATGCTGGCCCGGGTCGAGGGCGAGGGCGCGCTCGACCTCGAGATCCGCGACGGCAAGGTGGAGCTGGTTCAGCTCCGCATCTTCGAGCCGCCGCGCCTGTTCGAGGGGCTGCTCCGGGGTCGCGCCTTCTCCGAGGCGCCCGACATCACGGCGCGGATCTGCGGCATCTGCCCGGTCGCCTATCAGATGAGCTCGGTCCATGCCATGGAGGATGCGCTCGGCGTCACCATCGACCCGGCGATCCGCCTGCTGCGGCGCCTCCTTTATTGCGGCGAATGGATCGAGAGCCACGGCCTTCATGTGGTGATGCTGCACGCGCCGGACTTCCTCGGCTATCCCGACGCCATCCAGATGGCGGAGAAGCATGGCGAGATGGTGACGGCCGGCCTCGCCCTCAAGAAGGCGGGCAACGACCTGATGCGGGTGCTCGGCGGGCGCGAGATCCATCCGATCAATGTCAGGGTCGGCGGCTTCTATCGCGCGCCCTCGAAGGCGGAGCTGGCGCCGATCGCCGAGCAGCTGAAGGCGGCGCGGGATCTCGCGGTGAAGGTCCTGCGCTGGAGCGCGGGATTCCCGTTTCCGGATTTCGAGCGCGACTACGAGTTCGTTTCGTTGAAGCACCCGGACGAATATCCCTTCAACGAGGGCCGCATCGTCTCGACCCGCGGCATCGACGTGTCGGCGCAGGACTACGAGAACGAGTTCGAGGAGCGGCACATCGCGCATTCGACCGCGCTGCATTCGGTGGTGAAGCGCCGCGGCAACTACATGGTCGGGCCGATCGCCCGCTACAACCTCAACTTCGACCGGCTGCCCGGGGACATCCAGGGGCTGGCGAGGGAGGCCGGGCTCGCTGCGAGCTGCCGCAATCCGTTTCATAGCATCCTGGTGCGTGGCGTCGAGATCGTCTATGCGGTCGACGAAGCGCTGCGCCTCATCGCCGAATACCGGCCGCCGGCTTCCCCGGCGGCGCCGGTGAAGCCGCGCGCCGGTATCGGCTTCGGCGCCACCGAAGCGCCGCGCGGCACGATCTGGCATCGCTATCGTCTTGCCGAGGACGGGTCGATCCTGGAGGCGCGGATCGTGCCGCCGACCTCGCAGAACCAGGGCACCATCGAGGAAGACTTGCGCCTGGTCGCGACGGAGGCCATGGATCTTCCCGAGGACGCGCTCCGCGACCGCTGCGAACAGGCGATCCGCAACTACGATCCCTGCATCTCCTGCTCGACCCATTTTGTGAAGCTGACGGTCCATCGCGGATGAACGCAGCGCCGCCGCGAATCCTGGCGGTCGGGATCGGCAATCCGGATCGCGGCGATGACGGCATCGGGCCCCGGATCGCCGAGATGCTGCGGAACCGGGTTCCGTCCGGTGTCTCGGTGAATTCCCGTTCAGGCGACGCCTTGGCGCTGCTCCAGGATTGGGCGGGCTTCGACGCCGTGATCCTGGTCGATGCCGCGGCCCCGGCGGGTGCGCCCGGACGGATCCATCGGGTGGATCTCGCGATTGAGCCGCTGCCGCGGGACCTCGGCCTGGCCTCGACCCATGCCTTCGGCATCGCCGAGGCGATAGCGCTTGCCGCACAGCTGAAGAGCCTGCCGCCGCGGCTCGTGATCTACGCGATCGAGGCCGTGGCCTTCACCGCCGGCGCCGATCTCAACCCCGCCGTCGCAGCCGCCGCAGAGGGTGTCGCCACCCGGATCCTGGCCGAGATCGCAGCCTGGTTGGGCGGCATCGACAGCGACACCGAACTCTTCCAGAATACGGGCGGCTGAACCGTTTCCGCATTCCTTGATGCCGCGCCTGCTGCTCCTCATCGGCCTCGTCTTTGCCGTCATCACCGCGCCTGCAACGGCCGATCCGACGCCGGTCTCGCCCGACCAGAAGGCGATCCGCGCGGCGGGCTTCGACCCGGCGGATATCGGCTTCGCCCTGGTCAACCTCGACGACGGCCGCGCCGTTGCGGAAAACGCGGCGGATTCGCTGTTCATCCCTGCCTCGGTCGCCAAGCTCGCTACGGTCTTCCCGGCCGAGACCCTGCTCGGCGCCGATTTCCGGTTCGAGACCCGGCTCTGGCGGGCCGGTGAGACGCTCTATCTTCAGGGCGGCGGCGACCCGGTCCTGACCAACATCGAGCTGCGCGATCTCGCGAAGAGTCTGAAGGCGGCACCGCTCGCCGGCACCTGGAAGCGGTTCGTCTTCGATGCCGGCGCGGTCGCGGCGAGGCCAGAAGTCGATGACGGCCAGCCGGACGAGGCGGTCTACAATGCCGGCTTTGGCGCGCTCAATGTCGACTTCAACCGCGTCCAGGTGAACTGGTCCCATGATGGCGAGGGGAAGCTGCGGTTCCAGCCCCGCGCGATCGCCGACGGCCTCAACGTGCCGGCCGACTGGATCGGCGTCCTGCCGGCGGTGAGCCCGTCGCCGCCCGGGGCCAATTTCCTCTATGCCGGCGATGCCGGCGGGGAGAAGTGGCTCTATGCCTTGGGCCTGCCGGAGACGCTGCCGGAAGAGGGCGCCATCCTGCTTCCGGTGAAGAGTGCCGCGCTCAACACGGCGGAAGTCTTCCGGCGCATCGCCGGCGATCTCGGCGTCAAGCTGCCGGCGCCGCAGGCCGGAACCGTGCCGCCGGATGCGACGCTGATAGCCATGGTCGAGAGCCCGCCGCTTTCCGAGATCATGACCGGCCTCCTCAAATACTCGAACAACATGACCGCGGAGCTGATCGGCATGGCGGCCTCGCATCGCCTGACCGGGCAGGTGCTCGATCCGCCGGCTTCCGCGGCGGCGCTGTCGCAATGGCTGGAGAACCGGCTGTCTTATGTCGATTGGCACGGCTTCAGGCTCGTCAATCACTCCGGCCTCAGCACCAAGAACCGCGCCTCGCCGCGGCAGATCGCGGCGGTCCTGACTGCGATCGCCCGCGACCCCGCCTTGGCGGCGATGCCGTCGAAGATCATGGGCGACGATCCCGGCGCCGAAGCGGTGGCGAAGACCGGCACCATGGATTTCGCCTGCGGCCTCGCCGGGCTCTTTACGGCAAAGAGCGGGCGGCGCTTCGCCTTTGCGATCTTCGCCATCGACCGCGACCGCCGTACCAAGCTCGACGCCAGCTTCGACGGCCGGATCCTGGCCCCGACTCCGGGCGCTGCCGGTTGGCTGGGGCGGGCCCGGGCGCTGGAGGCAGCGCTGCTGAAGGATTGGCGCCAGCGGTTCTGAGCAGAGAGGCAGGGATATTGGCGCGCCGGGCCATTGTGCTTACATATAAGTGGCACCGAGGAGCGCCCCTTGTCCCAATCCCTGCTTCCCTTGATCGTCGGCCTCGCGATCCTGGCCGCTCTGGTCTTCGGCCTCTGGCTCGATCTGCGGCAGATTCGCTGGGTCCGTCGCCGGCGCGACGCCGTGCCGGACACTTTCGCCGGGCGGATTCCGCTGGAGGATCATCGCCGCTCCATCGACTATGCCGTGGAGCGCCTGCAGCTTTCGATGGCCGACAGTGTGGTGGGCTCGGCCGCGACCGTGCTGCTGCTGCTCGGCGGCGGGTTCGCGCTGCTGCTGAAAGCGGTGATCGTGCTCGCCGGCTCAGGCTATCTCGCCGGGCTGCTGCTCGCCGGGGCGACGCTGGTCGTCTTCGGCGTGGTGGCGCTGCCCTTCGCCTGGTGGCGCACCTTCCGCATTGAGCAGAAATACGGCTTCAATCGCACCACCTTCGCGCTCTTTGTCGCCGACCTCGCTAAGGGTGCGCTCGTCGCCGCAGTGCTCGGAACGCCGCTGGTCCTCGCCATCGATTTCACCATGCGCAACGGCGGCGCCTTCTGGTGGCTCGCCGCCTGGGGGCTTTACGTCGCCTTCAATCTCGCGATGCTGCTGATCATCCCGACCCTCGTGATGCCGCTCTTCAACAAGTTCGAGCCGCTCGGCGATGCCTCGCTCAAGGGCCGGATCGAGGCGCTGCTCGCCCGCTGCGGCTTTCACGCCCGCGGCGTCTTCACGATGGATGGCAGCAAGCGGTCGGGTCACGGCAACGCCTTCTTCACCGGCCTCGGCCCCTCGAAGCGCATCGTCCTCTTCGATACGATCATGGCGAGCCTGACGCCCTCCGAGATCGAGGCGGTGCTGGCGCACGAGCTCGGGCATTTCAAGCTGCGCCACATCCTGAAGCGGATGCTGTTCCAGTTTGCCGCCAGCCTGCTGATCTTCGCGCTGCTCGGCTGGCTGATCGCGCAGCCCTGGTTCGCTGCAGGCTTCGGAGTCGCGCCGGATGCCGCTTCGGCCCTGCCGCTGGCGAGCCTGATCCTGTTCCTTCTGGCGCTGCCGGCCTTCACCGGCTGGTTCCGCGGCTTCTCGAACTGGCGCTCCCGCGTCCACGAATTCGAGGCCGATGCCTATGCCGCCGGGCAGACCAACGGGCCCGATCTCGCCTCTGCGCTGCTGAAGCTGCACAAGGACAACGCTTCGCCGAGCACCACCGACCCGCTCTACTCGACGTTCAAATATTCCCATCCGCCCACCGCCGAGCGGATCGCGCGCCTGCAAGCCACGGCGTAGCTTCCGTTGCTCCGCTAACTCGGATCGAAACATCTAGTTCATCAAACGGTCATGCCGCGCACCTAGAGTCCCTCGCGCCGACGCGAACGCGACCGGTCCACGGTCGGGCGTCGAGTGAGCGAATCTTCAGACAGGAGAGCGGTATGTTCAATCGGTGGGGCAGCGTGATTTTGGCCGCGGGCGCGGCGGTGACTTTCGGCATGGCGGCGGCTCCGACCTTCGCCGCAAATGCCTCGGATTGCCCGAACGACGGTGTGGTCCGGTTCGGCGTCGAGCCCTATGACACGGCGCCCAAGCTCGCTCCCATCTATGAGCACATCGGCAAGCTGATCGGCGACAAGATCGGCTGCGAGGTCAAGGTCTTCGTCACCACCAACTACAACGCCGAGATCGAAGCGATGCGCAGCGGCAAGCTGGAGCTGGGCGAGTTCGGCCCGCTCGGCTACGTGCTGGCGCACCAGGTCGCGAAGGCCGAGGCCGTCGCCACCTTCGCCGACAAGGACGGCAAGCCCTCGACCTATTGGGCCAGCATCGTCACCTGGAACGGCTCCGACCTGAAGACCCTGCAGGACGTCAAGGGCAAGGCCTTCGCCTATTCCGACCCGGCCTCGACCTCCGGCCATCTCTTCCCGGCCTACGCGCTCCGGAAGAACGGGATCGACCCCGACAACGGCGTGAAGGCGCTCTATGCCGGCAGCCACACCGCGTCCTTCGAAGCCATTCACAACCACAAGGTCGATGCCGGCGAGCTGAACAGCCAGCAGATCGAGGCGGCGACCCAGCGCGGCGCCTATAAGGACGGCGATGTCGTCTTCCTGTGGAAGTCGGATCCGATTCCGATCGACCCGATCGCAGTGCGCGGCGATCTCGACGCCGGCTTCAAGAAGCGCCTGGTCGATGCGGTGGCGAACCTCGACCTCGCCGGCCTTTCCGACGACGATCGCAAGATCATCGGCGACGGCGCTGGCAAGCTGGTGCCGCAGAGCGACAGTGCCTACGACAACATCCGCGACCTGGTGAAGACGCTGAACATCGATCTGGCGAAGCTGGATTGATCCCGGCTTCCGGTTCGAACGGTCGATCCACCATCGCGGAGATGCGAGATGCTTGAGGTTCGCGGCCTGACCCTGCGATATCCCAACGGCAAGCAAGCCTTGACCGGGGTGGATCTGACCGTTCAACCGGGTGAGCTGGTCGTCGTGCTGGGCGGCAACGGCAGCGGCAAGACCACGCTGCTGCGCTGCCTGACCCGGACCCTGACACCGACCGGCGGCACCGTCTCGGTCGCCGGCCGCGATATGACCGCGCTTGCGGGCGAGGAGCTCCGCCAGGCCCGGACCTCGCTGGCCCTGGTCTCCCAGCACGCCAGCCTGGTGAAGCGCCGCAGCGTCCGCGCCAACGTCGCATCGGGCGCCCTCGGGCACTATTCGAGCTTCATGACCTCGCTCGGACGACTGCCGCGCGAGGAGCTGACCCTTGCCCACAAGTATCTCGACGAGGTCGGGCTTGCGGATCTCGCGGGCCAGCGGGCGGGAACCCTCTCCGGCGGGCAGGCGCAGCGCGTTGCGATCGCCCGGGCGCTCGCCCAGAGACCGCGCGCCGTGCTGGCCGACGAACCGGTCGCCAGCCTCGATCCCGAGGCGGCGGAGGAGATCATGCGGCTCCTGAAGCGGCTCGCGAAGAACGACAATCTCGCCGTGCTCTGCGTGCTGCACCAGATCGACCTCGCCTACGGCCATGCCGATCGGGTGGTCGGCATCCGTGACGGCCGGGTCGCCTTCGATCTCCCGAAGGAGGACGTCGCCCGCGAGCGCGTCCACGATCTCTACCTCAGCCAAGCAGCCTGATATTCATGACCACTTTCGAGGATCGGGTCCGCGTGAGCGTCGATCCGAAGCAGAGCCGCACCGGTTTCAGCGGTGCGATCCAGTTCACCATCCTGCTCGCCGTCGTTGCGCTGATCGTGCAGTCGCTCTATGTCGTGGAAGCGCGGCCGCAGGACCTGATCACCGGCGCTCACGGCATGGCGGATATCATCCGCCGCGCCATGCCGCCGGACTTCTCCAAGTTCCGGAGCGAGATCTGGCCGACTCTGGAGACCATCGACATCGCGATTTTCGGCACCGCGACCGGCGTCATCCTGGCGCTGCCGCTGGCGATCCTCGCCGCCGCCAATGTGACGCCGGCGCGCTGGGTCTATGCGCTCGCCCGCGGCATCATCAGCCTCTGCCGCGTGGTGCCGGACCTTGTCTGGGCGCTGATCTTCGTCGCTGCGGTCGGACTCGGGCCGTTCCCGGGCGCACTCGCCATCTCCGTGCATTCGATCGGCATGCTGGGGCGCCTCTTTGCCGAGACCATCGAGCAGATGGACATGGCGCCGGTGGATGCGCTGTCGCTGACCGGCGCACGGCGCGCCCAGGTCTTCACCCATGCGGTGCTGCCCTCGGTCATCCCATCGCTGCTCGGCATCAC
>DATKNM010000546.1:0-4231 GCA_035541335.1 Binatia bacterium | reverse complement strand
AGTTGAAGGGCCTCCGTTCGATCATGATGCATACTCCGTGAGGCGGCGGACGCCCGGACTGACCGGCTCCGCCGCCGTTCCTTGAATGAGCCTTGAAATGGTGTCAAACCGGGGCGGCGTAAAGGCCGCGGTGGGAAACGGATTGTTCACCGGCGGCAGCCTGCCACCGGATCGGGGAGAACGCCATGCCGGCCGCCGAGATCATCCGCACCACCTGTCCGCGCGACTGCTACGACGCCTGCGGCATCGCGGTGGCGAAGCGCGCCGACGGGAAGATCAAGGTCCTGGGCGATCCGGATCATCCGGTGAGCCGCGGCGCGCTCTGCGGCAAGTGCGCCATCGCCTATAACGGCGCCTGGATCGATCCCGAGGTACGCCTCACGCGGCCGTTGAAGCGCATCGGCGCCAAGGGCGAAGGCCGGTTCGCACCGGTCTCCTGGGACGAGGCGATCGCGACCGTCGCGGCGCGGCTGAAGGCGATCGTTGCCGAGAAGGGCGGGGAGACGATCTGGCACAGCCACTACACCGGCACCTGTTCGCTCATCGCCGGCGGATTTCCACAGCGTTTCCTCAATAGGCTCGGCGCCAGCGAGGTCGAGCCGGATTCGATCTGCAATGCGGCGGGCCATGCCGCGCTCCAATATATGTACGGCACCAGCGTCGAGGGCTTCGACCCGCGGATGGCAAAGGATGCCGCAGCCATCGTGATCTGGGGCGCCAACCCCTCGGCGTCCGCGCCCCACCAGCACAAGCACTGGATCCGCGAGACCGAAGCGAGGATCATCGTGGTCGATCCGGTGAAGCACGCAACGGCGGCGGCCGCGCATCTCCACCTGCAGCCCTTTCCCGGCAGCGACGCGGCCCTCGCCTTCGCCATCGCCCATGTGCTCCACCGCGAAGGCTTGATCGATCGCGGCTTCCTCGCCGCCCATGCGATCGGCTGGGAAGAGCTGGAGCCGGAGATCGCCCGCTGCACGCCGGACTGGGCGGCACCGATCACCGGGATCCCCGCGGCGGATATCGAGCAGGCGGCGCGCTGGTTCGGCGCGGGGCCGGCCTTGCTCTGGATGGGCCAGGGCCTGCAGCGCCAGCCGAAGGGCGGCAACGTGTTCCGCGCGGTCGCGATGCTCTCGGCGCTGAAGGGCGACTTCGCCAAGCCGGGCGCCGGATTCCTGTTCCTGAACGGCGGCGGACGGCGCGGGCTCGACGGCGATTATGTCGAGGCGACGCACCTGCGCGCGAAGCCGAAGCGGACCGCGAGCCACATGGACCTCGTGGGCCTGCTCGATGATCCGGCGCGGGCGCAGGCGCTGATCACCTGGAACGTCAACATCGCCGCCTCCAATCCCCGGCAGGCGGAGCTGCATCGGGCATTGCGGCGCGACGACCTCTTCCATCTCGCCGTCGAATGCTTCGACACCGACACGGTGGATTTCGCCGATGTGGTGCTGCCCGCCGCCGGGTTCCTGGAATTCGACGACATGGTCTCGCCCTATTTCCATCTTTCGCTCTCGGCCCAGGCGAAGGCAATCGACGCGATCGGCGAGTCCTTGCCCAACCAGGAAATATTCCGGCGCCTCGCCAAGGCGATGGGCTTCGCCGAGCCGGAGCTTTATGAGGACGATGCGGCGATCCTCGACACGCTCGCACGCCAGGCCGGCGTCGCGAGCTTCGCGGCGTTGAAGGCGAAGGGCACGGTCGATCTGCAGCCGAAGCCGGTGCCGCTGTTCGCCGATCTCAAGTTCCCGACGCCGTCCGGCAAGATCGAGTTGAAGAGCGCCAGGGCCGCGGCAGACGGGCATCCGGCGCTGCCGCATCCCGACGCCGATCCGCGGCCGGCGGCGGGGAGCTTCCGCCTGCTCTCCCCGGCCTCACCCTGGCTGATGAACAGCTCCTATCACGAGGATCGGAAGATCGCCGAAAAGATCGGGCCGGAGACCATCCTGCTCCATCCCGACGACGCCGCGCGCCTCGCGCTGCAGGCCGGCGACATGGTCTCAGTAGCGAATGCGACCGGAACCCTCGCGATGCGGATGGAGATCGGCGCCATCGTGCCCCGCGGCGTCGCCCTCGCCCATAAGAGCCGCTGGCCGAAGCTGCTCGCCGGCCACCGCAACGTGAACGCGCTCAACCCGGGTACGAAGACCGACATGGCGGAAAGCAGCGCGGTCCACGGCGTCGAGGTGACGATCGCGCGGGCGTAGGTAGATGCCCAAACTCGTGGATGCCAAGGCCAAGCCTTGGCATGACGACCGAGTGAGGGGAAGCAGCGGAGTATTCGTCGTTCAGATCGAGTTCCGCGCGAGTGCGTCCTTGGCCAGCTTCAGGTTCTCCCTGGCCTTGGGATAGAGCGGGTCGATCGCGATAACCCGCCGGAAGGCATCGGCCGCTGCGGCGTCGTTGCCGAGCTTCAGATTGGAGAGCCCGAGACCACTGAGCGCCCCGAAATGCCGCGGCTCCAGCTTCAAGGTCTGGTCGATGTCGGCGATGGCCTTCTGGTAGTCGCCCATCAGGTAATAGACGGTGGCGCGCTTGTTCCAGGCCTCGGCGAAGTCCGGCTTCTTCGCGACGATCCGGTTGAGATCGTCGAGCGCCGCCAGGTAGTCGCCCTTTGCCATCGCGTCGGAGCTCGCGATCATCAGGTGGTCAAGCGCGGGATCGCCGGTCGCGGCCCAGATTTCCCAGATCTTGTCCTCGACCAGGCCGGCCTCGTCGGGCCGCGTCGCGGTCTTCAGGAATTTGAAGAGCGGCGGCAGGCTGGGATCGCGCTGGTCGGCGGCGGCGATCCCGCCGGAGATGATCGGCGAGCACGCGAAGAGAGCGAGAGCGGCCAGCAGCGCCGGCCGGAGCAGGGACTGTCGCATATCAGATCGATTTCCGCTTCAGGATGTCGTTGACGATGGCGAGGTTCATCTTGGCGCTGGCGCTCTGCGGATCGATGGCGAGCACGCGCTGGAAGGCGTCGGCCGCCGCCTCGTCGCGGTCAAGCTGCAGGTTGACGAGGCCGAGGCCGCTGAGTGCCCCGATATGCCGCGGCTCCAGCGCGAGCGTGTGGTCGATGTCGTCAAGCGAATGCTTGTAGTCCCCCATCATGTAATAGAGCGTCGCCCGCTTGTTCCAGCCTTCGGCAAAGTCCGGCCGCTTCTCGATGATGGCATTGAACCTGTCGAGCGCCGTGTCGAAATCCTGGTCGTTCATCGCCGCGGCACCCTCGGCCATCAGCTTGTCCAGCCCGGGGTCGTTCGCCTCCAGCCAGATCGCCCAGATCTTGGCCTCTATCGCCTCGGCCTCGTCGTTGCTCGGCGCCTGCTTCAACTGGTCGAACAGGCCCGGCAGGCGCGCATCCTTCTGATCCGCCGAGGCCGAAGGCGCGGCTGCGGATACGGCCCCGAGGGCCGCCGTACCCAGGGCCATGAGGCCGCCGATCAGCGCTTTCCGCATCGCAGCATCATAGCGCTGGCAGGCCGCGATTTCAGCGCCTAATCTCTGCCAATCGCAGATATGTGAGCAGCCGATGACCGTAAAGATTTCCTCACCCGCCGGCTTCTTCCCGGCCCGGTTCGCTGAGGGCCGTGCGCGGTTCCGCGATGCGGCGACCGCCGCCGGCGCCAAGCTCGAAAGCCATGCCAACCCGGAGAAGGGACCGGACGGCGAGGCCTTGAGCACCGAGACCGCCTGGCTCGGGCCGCAGGATGCCGGCCGCCTGCTGCTGGCCATGGCAGGGACACATGGCGCCGAAGGCTTCTGCGGCTCCGGCATCGAAACCGGTTGGCTGGAGACCGGACAGCTCAAGCACCTCCCCGCCGACACCGCCGTTCTGCTGATCCACGCGATCAACCCCTACGGCTTCGCCTGGGTGCGGCGGGTCAATGAGGACAACATCGACCTCAATCGGAACTTCGTCGATCACGCAAAGCCGCGACCGGAAAACCCGCGGTACCGGGAGTTGCGCGATGCGATCTGTCCCGCGGACTGGTCGGCCGAGAGCGAGCGGCAGAACCGGGCGCGCATGCTGGCCTATGCAGAAGCGCACGGCCGGATGGCGCTGCAGGCGGCGATCATGCAGGGCCAGTATGTGGACGACGAGGGAGTCTGCTACGGCGGCACGGCGGAGAGCTGGTCGAACCGCACCTTGCGGGCGATCCTGACACCCCATGCCGGGCATGTGCGGAAGTTCGGCTTCATCGACCTCCACACCGGCCTCGGCCCCTATGGCTACGGCGAGATCATC
>DATKNM010000545.1:0-2047 GCA_035541335.1 Binatia bacterium | reverse complement strand
CACTGCCTCAACGCCGCCTCGTCGGTGATGAGCTTGTAGTGTTCCCGCGTATGGACCTGCGGCTCGGCCTTCTCGGCGACCTGGTTCTTGATGATGCGCACGACCGGCGCGCCGCGCGGCGCCGCAGCGGGCTTCGGCTCGGCCGCCGCGCCGCCCGCGGCTTGGCGCTCGGCGAGCTTGGTCTGGACGCGGGTCAGCGTGGTGCGGAACTCGTTGGTCCGGAGGAAGGCATAGAGCTTCTCCGCATCCAGCTCCTTGCGGGCGAAGTCAGAGAGCGTGTGCTGGACGGGCACGTCGTGCTTCAAGGTCACGAGCTGCTTGCTGATGCGGGCGAGCTCGGCGTTGGCCTGGAGATTCTCACGGCGCTTCGGCTGCTTGATCTCGCCGGCGCGCTCCAGAAGCTGTTCGAGGCCGCCATACGTGGTGATCAGCTCGGCGGCGGTCTTCACGCCGATTCCGGGCACGCCGGGGACGTTGTCGGTGGAATCGCCGGCGAGCGCCTGGACGTCGATCACCTTGTCCGGGCCGACCCCGAACTTCTCCATGACCTCCGCGGGGCCGATCGGCTTGTTCTTCATCGGGTCCCACATCTTGATGCCGTCGCGGATCAACTGCATCAGGTCCTTGTCGGAGGAGACGATGGTGACGTCTGCGCCCTCCGCGAGCGCGGCATCGGCATAGGTGGCGATGAGGTCGTCGGCCTCGTAGCCATCCATCTCGATGCTGGGCAGGCCGAAGGCGCGGGTCGCCTCGCGGATCAGGCGGAATTGCGGGACCAGCTCTTCCGGCGGCTCCGGGCGGTGCGCCTTGTATTCGGTGTAGATCGCGTCACGGAAGGTCTTGCGGCCGGCGTCGAATATGACGGCGATGTGGTCGGCATCCGTCTCCTCCAGCAGCTTCCAGATCATGTTGGTGAAGCCGAGCACCGCATTGGTCGGCGTCCCGTCGCTGCGGGTCAGCGGCGGCAGCGCGTGATAGGCGCGGAAGATGTAGCCGGAACCGTCCACCAGATAGACGTGGTGGGGCTTCACGCCGGACGAGCTCGGGGAAGTGGGCTTGTTCAATGCGCGCCGGCTTTCGCGCCGGCCTTCAGCACGAAGTGCTTGCCGCAATAGGGGCAGTCAATGGCCCCATCCTTGGCAAGGTTTAGATAGACCTTGGGATGGCCGTCGGCGCCCGGACCGCCGTCGCAGGCGACTTGGGCGGATGTGACTTCGACGGTTTCCACCGGTTGCGTGGCGGCCATGGCTCTCATCACCTCATGAAGGCGCGGATTCCTTGGTGGAATCATTCCGTTACGGGCGCGCCGATTGACCCTGATGGGCGGCGATGATACCCATGCGGCACGCCAAATCAACCGCGGCAAATCCGGCCCTTTCCAGTACCCGATGCCCGACGATTCCGCTCCTCCGATGCCGGAAATGGCCGTCTCGATTCGCGGCCTGGTGAAGCAGTACGCCCCCCAGAAGGGCAGGTCCGCCGGCGATCCGAAACCGGCGCTCGACCATGTCGACCTCGACATCCCGCGCGGAGAGATCTTCGGCCTCCTCGGCCCGAACGGCGCCGGCAAGTCCACCCTCATCAACATCATGGCCCAGCTGGTCATCAAGACCGAGGGCCAGGTGACGATCTGGGGCATCGACCTCGATCGCGACCCGCGGCACGCCGCGGCGGCGATCGGCGTCGTGCCGCAGGAGCTGAACATCGATCCCTTCTTCACGCCGAAGAAGCTGCTCGATCTCCAGGCCGGCATGTACGGCGTGCCGAAGCGCGAGCGCCGCACCATGGAGATCCTGGAGGCGCTGTCGCTGGCCGACAAGGCCGATGCCTATGCGCGCTCGCTCTCCGGCGGCATGCGGCGGCGCCTGATGGTGGCGAAGGCGATGGTGCACAACCCGCCGATCCTGGTGCTGGACGAGCCCACCGCCGGCGTCGATGTGGAGCTCCGCCAGCAGCTCTGGGCCTATGTCCGCCGGCTCAACACCGAAGGCGTCACCATTCTCCTCACCACGCACTATCTCGAGGAGGCCGAGCAGCTCTGCGACCG
>DATKNM010000544.1:0-3587 GCA_035541335.1 Binatia bacterium | reverse complement strand
GATGTTCCAGGTGGTGACCGGCGACCCGAAGGAGATCGCCGACACCCTGCTGACCGATCCCAATGTCGATCTCATCACCTTCACCGGCGGCGTCTCGGTCGGCAAGTACATCGCCAGGACCATGGGCTATCGCCGGGCGGTGCTCGAACTCGGCGGCAACGATCCGCTGATCGTGATGGAGGATGCCGACATCGAGGAGGCGGCGACGCTCGCGGCCGCCGGTTCCTACAAGAACTCCGGCCAGCGGTGCACCGCCGTCAAACGCATGATCGTGCATGAGAAGGTCGCCGACCGCTTCGTGGCGCTCCTGCTCGAGAAGACCAAGGCGGTGAAATACGGCAACCCGATGGACCCCGACACCGACATGGGCACCGTCATCGACGAGGCCGCGGCGGTCTATTGCGAGGAGGCGGTCAACGAGGCGGTGAAGGCCGGGGCGAGGCTGCTCCACGGCAATATCCGCAAGGGCGCGCTCTATTCGCCGACCGTGGTCGACCACGTGCCGTATGACTGCCGCCTGGTGCACATCGAGACCTTCGGACCGGTCTCACCGGTGATCCGGGTCAAGGACATCGACGAGGCGATCCGGGTCTCGAACTCCACGGATTACGGTCTCTCCTCCGGCATCTGCACCAACCGCCTGGACTACATCACGCGCTTCGTGCGCGAGCTGGAGGTGGGCACGGTCAATGTGCGGGAGGTCCCCGGCTACCGGATCGAGATGTCCCCCTTCGGCGGCATCAAGGATTCCGGCCTCGGCTACAAGGAAGGCGTGATCGAGGCGATGAAATGCTTTACCAATGTGAAGACGTATTCACTGCCTTGGGGATGAGCGAACGCCGGGGCGCAGTTCGAGGGTAAGCATGTCCGATCGCAACCGCCGCCCGGCCGTCGTCGAAGTGCATGACGGCGGCATCACGGTCCGCTGGAGCGACAAGTCGCCGATGCACTTGCCGAACTTCTGGCTGCGGGACAACTGCCGCTGCACCAAGTGCCGCCATGCGGGCAATGGGCAGAAGCTCTACGAGATCACGGATCTCCCCGCCGATCTTGCGGCGATCGAGGCCATGGTGGCGCCGGACCACACGGTGAAGGTGCTCTGGTCCGACGGACATCGCTCGGAATACACACCCGATTGGCTGCTCGATCACGACCTGATCGCCTCGGCGCGAATCGCGCGCCAGCCGAAGCTCCGGCTCTGGGGCAAGGCGCTCGGCAATGATCTTCCGGTCGGCGACTGGGCGGAGATGGTCAAGAATCCGGCGAAGGAGCTCGCCTGGCTCGACCTCTATGCGGTGCTCGGCTTCGGCCTGCTGAAGAACGTACCGACCGAGCCCGGCATGGTGGCGGAGGTGGGCGATCGTCTGGGTTTCGTGCGCGTCACCAATTACGGGCGCCTGTTCGACGTGATCTCCGTGCCAAACCCGACCAACATGGCTTTTACGCCGGTCGGTCTCGGCGTGCATTCCGACAATCCCTACCGCCATCCCTCGCCGGGGGTTCAGCTGCTGCATTGCCTGGACGCGGGTGCGCCCGGCGGCGACACGTTGCTGGTTGACGGATTCCATGCGGCGGAGATCCTGCGGAAGGAGAATCCCGGCGCCTTCGCGCTGCTCTCCACCGTGCCGATGACCTTCCGCTTCAGCGACGAGAAGGCAGAGCTCGAGGCGAAGCAGACGCTGATCACCGCCGACATGGACGGGATCGTGACCGCGGTCCACTTCAACAACCGCTCGGCCGACTGGCTGGATGCGCCGATCGATCTCGCGGCCCGCTGGTACAACGCCTATCGGGTCTTCGCCCAGATCCTGAAGCGGCCCGAGCTCGAACTGGTGTTCAAGCTTGGCCCCGGCGACTGCGTGGTGATGCAGAACGACCGGGCGCTGCACGGTCGCACCGCCTTCGACCCCAATCTCGGGCGCCGGCATCTCCAGGGCTGCTATATCGACCGCGACGGGATCGAGAGCCGGCGCCGGATTCTGCAGCGCACGATCAACAGTCGCAACGAGGCCGCGGCATGAGCGCCGTCTCCGAGATCCGCGCCGCGTTCGCGAAGCGCGGCCATGAAGGCTACGGCGAGGGCGTCAGCCAGCTCGAGCACGCGCTGCAATGCGCGGTCGTCGCGCAACGCGACGGCGCGTCCGAGCCGCTGATCGTGGCGACGCTGTTGCACGATATCGGACACATGCTGCACGACCTGCCGGAGGATATCGCCGACCAGGGCATCGACACCGAGCACGAATCCCTCGGCTCCGCCTGGCTGTCGCAGCATTTCGGGCCGGAGGTCAGCGAGCCGGTCCGTCTCCATGTCGCCGCCAAGCGCTATCTCTCGGCGAAGGAGCCAGGCTATTTCGATCTTCTCTCCGAGGCGTCGAAATTGTCGCTGAGGCTCCAGGGCGGCCCGATGACCTCGCCGGAAGCCGACCGCTTCGCCGGAGAGCGGTTCTTCGCCGAAGCGGTCAAGCTTCGCCATTGGGACGACGAGGGCAAGATCGTCGGCATGACGACTCCCGATCTCGGCCATTTCGAGCCGATGATCGCGCGCTGCCTGCGCCGCTGACAAATCCGGGAACGCTTCGCGAAAGCACCGGTTCTTCCTGAAGGGCCGCGGCACTTGCCGTGGCGCGGGAGGAGGAGTGCGCTATGGCGAACTTCCAGACCTCGGAAACCAAGACGCACACGACCCTGGGTCAGGAAAAGGTTCGCGCCGGCCAGACGACCGGCCATGTCCGCATCATCCTGACGGTCTCGACAATTCTCGCAGTCGTCGCCCTGGGCGCGGTTCTCTTCGCCTTCGCGGCCTAAGTGCTCTGGCGGCGCGCCTGGTCACGGGCCAGCGTGGATGGCGCGAAATGGAGCTTGTCCGGATTGATCACCCATCCGCCCAGCACGACCAGTCTGAAGCAGCCGAAGACCAGGACGAAGCTGAGGCCGTCCAATGCGGTGGCGGCGGCTTTGGGCAGATCGTCGTGCGTGAGCGGTGTCAATAAGCCGATGATCCCCACAACGACGGCAGCGACGCGGACCAGCGTCACGGCTTCCAGTTTGACCTCGTCGGACGCCTTGGTGAGAGCAAGCCCCTGGAACTCAAACCGCGGGACATCGACACAACAATTGTCGAGATGCCAAGAGATGGGGCGATCGGCCCAGTGCAGGATGCCGACCAGGAACACGAAGACGAGCAACGCCCATCCGATCGGCATGGATGCATAACAGACGGCGGCGATCCCCACGGACAGCGCAAAGGCGGAGAAAAAGGAACACTCGGTCTTCATCAGCAGGGCGAAGGTTGCGGCGTCCGGTATGCGGCGAATCCGGCGCACGGGATCACCGGAAGATCGAACCAGGTCGAGGAGATAAAGAGCTCCCGAGGGATCTCGGTAGATTCGCGTGGCAAATCCCATCAGGCAGACGGTACGCCACAATTCTCGGAGCCCGTTCATGCAGCCTTCGCGCAGGCCGGGCAGGTGCCCTGCAGTTCCACCGTGAAGCGGTTGACGGTGAAGCCCGCCTCGGCGGCGCTCTTCTTCACGGCGTTGGCGATGCCGTGGTCCTGGATCTCCACCGCGCCGTTGCAGCGGGTGCAG
>DATKNM010000543.1:0-3788 GCA_035541335.1 Binatia bacterium | reverse complement strand
TGGCCTGGGCCACCGCCTTCTCCGAGGTCGCCGTGCCGTCGGTGGCACAAAGGATCTTCTGGTCGGCCATGGACGAACCCGTTCCCCCGAGTCGAATCGCCGGAATTCCGGCACGATCATAGCAGACCCGGATTCCGCGAGATATTGCCGGGGCAAGCGCGCCGGGTCAGGCGCGCCAGAGGGTCATCACCAGGCCGCCGGCGACCACCAGCGCCCCGCCGGCCAGGACCGGCAGGCCCGGCGGAACCTTGAACACCAGGAGGTTGATGACCTGAGCCACTACGAAGAAGAGGGTGACGTAAACCCCGAGCAGGCGGCCGAAATCCCAGGCCGGCGCGTTGACCGAGAGGCCGTAGAGGAAGAGCACCGCGGCGCCGGCGACGAAGAAGCCGATCCGCGCGCCGGCCTGGTTCGCAAGCCCGAGCCGCACCAGCGCATCGCCGCCCGCCTCGAGGCAGGCGGCAATCAGCAGCAACCCGTACGCCACCCAGGTTCCCATCCCTCTGCTCCCCGGAGATTCGAGATTACGACTGCGATTCGTCGAGCACAGTATAGACCGGCACGTCGGCCAGGCGCCTGACGCGATAGGGCTCCTGGGACCATAGGAGATCGGCGATCAGCCAGTGCCGCGGCGGATCGGCCGACATGACGATCGCGCCGACCCGGTGCCGTCGCGCCTCCCGGGCGATGCGGCGCGCCGCCGAGCGCGAGCTGACGATCTCGCCGTCGGCGGCCACGCCCTTGCCCTTCAGCGCGGCAATCGTCTCGGCGATCAGATCGTGCTGCTGCTGCAACTCGCTGCGCGTGGGTTTCAGTCCGGGATGCGGCAGTCCGAGCGCCGAACCCCAGATCCGCGCGACCGTGAGGACGTGCACCCCGGCGCCGGCCGTGCGAGCCATCCGCGCCGCGAGAGCGATCGCCTGTGGCGAGATCTTCCTGCCCTCGGATGCCAGCAGGATGGTGCCGCCGCCGTACTGCTCCGGGTCAGGCGTCGCAATTCCCTGATACCAAGGCGGACGGAATCGGAATCGCGACGCCAACTCTCCACTCATGCCGTGTCGGGGTTACCGCTTGTCCTCGACATAGACCCGGTACCAGTAGAACGGCAGGTAGGCCAGGAGCACCGCCCAGCCGAGCCAGTAATAGACCTCGGCATTGCCGATCTTGGAATAGACCAGCCCGCCATAGAGCCAGATGATGAAATAGAAGGCCGCGAGCAGCAGCGCCACCCACTTCATGTATTCCGGCAGCTTGAACGGCCGCCGCGCCTCGGGCTTGTCCTGGCGCAGCAGGAAATAGCCGATCAAGACCGGCAGGAACGAGGCGGTGTAGCCGACATTCGAGAAAGTGTAGATCTCGACAGCGCCGCCCATCAGCACGACGATCAGCGAGCAGACCACGTTGAAGCCCATGGCGAAGGACGGAACGTGGTGCGCGTTGACCCGCTGGAAGATCTTCGGGAACTCGCCGTCCAGCGACATCTGATAGAGCGCGCGACCCGACCCCATGATCGCATTCAGGGCCGAAAGTGCCAGCGCCACGATCAGCATGAGGGCGATCAGCCAGTCGATCGCGCCGCCCCAGCCGGGGAAGACCTTGCTGGCGAAGGTGACGAACATCGCCTTGGGATCGACCAGGCTGGGATCGGAGAGCGCCTTCGCGCCGAGCACCGCCACGAAGGCGATCGGGATCAACGTGTAGATGAAGACACCGTAGCCGCCTTCGAGATTCATGGCGATCTTGGCATCATGATCAGGATTGCCGCATTCGCCGATGTAGCAGGCCGCCGCCTCCATCGCGATCACGTTCCAGGTCAAGAGAAAGCCGTAGGCGATGTAGACGCTGAGCCAGCCATAGCCGTTCATGTCGCTGAAGAAGCTCGAGCCGTCGAGATGATGGAAGCCGGAGAGCTCCGAGAGATTGACCACGCTCGGATTGAAGATCCAGGCGACCGCGATGAAGGTCAGCGGGATCATCGAGAGGAGTGCCAGGATGGTGGCGAAGCCGGCGCCGAACCGGATCCCCCGGATCGTCGGGATGAAGAACAACAGGATGCCGGCGATGGAGATGCCGAGCGTCCAATAGGCGATCGGGGTGTGGATCGGCGTGAAGCCGGCCGAGGTATCGAGGCCGAAACGGTCGGCGATGTAGAACGAGGCGAGGATCATGTTGAGCGGCGCCACCGGGAACCAGCCGAGCCAATAGGCCCAGGCGGTGATGCCGTTCACATGCTTCGCAAAGCGCGGCCAACGGTCCTTATAAGCGGGATAGGCGTAGGACGGTGAGCCGCCGGTGCGCTCCGGCATCATCGCGGCGAGCTCGGCCAGGATCAGGCAGAGCAACCAACCGCTCACTGTGATCACGATGGTGATCGGGATCGAGGCGGCGCCGAGCGTTGTCACCATGACGGGCGCGATGCCGGTCACCAGGATCGTTCCCGCGAGGCCGATCACGAAGGCGCCCCACCAATTGGTCTCGCGCTTCAGGCCGGATTCGACATAACCGAGTGCTTTCGCGGCGGAGTAACCCTGGTCGCCGCCCGTGGAGCTGTTCGTTGCCATCTGTCCCCCTCGTCGATACCCGTTCAAGCCATGCAATGCCGAATCGCTTGCCGAAGAGGCATGGGCGAGAGCCACTGGCTCCCCCGGCATCGGTCCCTGTTGCGGCCATCCGCTTCAGCGCGCGAATCGGCCAGTTCTTCTTTGTAGTTGGTTCGGTATTTACCACAGGCGCCGGGTCTTTACTAGGTGGAAAGGAAGTTTCCTGTCCTGAAACATCCTTCGGACGCCCTAGGCGCGTCGAGTCTTCCCGCCTCAGCCTTCGCGCTTGAGCGGCCGCGCCAGCAGTGCCCGCACTTCGTCGTCGATCACCGACTGGTCGGCGAGGATGCGACCGACCGCGGCGGCGATCGGCATCTCGACGCCGATCCGTTTCGCCAGGGTGACGACGGCACCGGCCGTGCTGACGCCTTCCGCGATGCTGTGCCGCTCCGCCAGGATGTCGTCGAGCCGGCGGCCCTGGCCGAGGGCAAAGCCGAGCGAGGTGTTGCGCGAGGTGAGGCTGGTGCAGGTGAGGATGAGGTCGCCGATCCCGGCGAGGCCCATCAGCGTCTCGGCGCGGGCCCCCTTGGCGAGGGCGAGTCGCGTCACCTCGGCGAGGCCGCGGGTGATGAGCGCGGCACGGGCGTTCTCGCCGAGCCCGCGCCCGACGACGATGCCGCAGGCGATCGCCAGCACGTTCTTCACCGCCCCCGCGACCTCGACCCCGATCGGGTCGTCGGAGCCGTAGGGCCGGAACGCACCGTGGGCGAGGGCCGTCATCATCGCCGCCACCAGCGCGCCGTCATGGCTGGCGAGCGCCACCGCGGTCGGGAGTCCGCGCGCGGCCTCGGCGGCGAAGCTCGGCCCCGAGAGCACCAGCACCGGCGCCGCGGGCAGCGCTTCCGCCGCGATCTCCATCAGCAGCGCGCCGGTCGCGATCTCGATACCCTTGGCGGCGATCACCAGGACGGCGCCCTGCCGCCAGTGCGGCGCAGCGGCGCGGCAGAACTCGCGGAAATGCTGCGCCGGCTGGGCATAGATCACCGCCTCGGCGGCGAGCGCCGGCGCGAGATCGGTCGCGATCGCGATTGCCGGCGGGAGCGCCATGCCCGGCAGGTAGTCCTTGTTCTCGCGGTCCGCGCACAACGCCGTCGCCAGTTCCGCGCGCCGCACCCAGAGCGTCGCGTCGCACCCGGCCCGGTCCGCCAGGATCGCCAGCGCCGTGCCCCAGGCGCCGGCGCCGATCAC
>DATKNM010000542.1:0-8155 GCA_035541335.1 Binatia bacterium | reverse complement strand
GCGAACGACCTGACCGGCACTGCCGGGGACGACGTCTTCTATTTCAAGACGGTGGTCGGCAAGGGTCCGGGCCTCACCGCGGCAGACAAGGTGAACGGCGGGCCGGACGGCCAGCTGCTGCACGATGGCAGCGACAAGGACGCGATCTTCATCATCGACAAGTCGGTGGGGTTGACGGATTCCGCCTTCTCCAACGTGAAGAACGTCGAGGTCCTGGAGTTCGGCCCGAGCCCGCTGCCGGGTGCGACCGCGCTCGACGTCACGGGCCAGAAGGTGACGCTCGGCGTGAAGTCCGAGGCGGCCGGCATCGGCACGATCGTCAACGACTACGACACCGGCCTGACGGTGGATGCCAGCGGACGGACCTATCAGGTTAATTTCACCGGCGGCAGCGGCAACGACGTGCTCTACGGCAGCACTGAGAGCGGCATCTCCGGCCATTTCTCCAAAGACGTATTCGAGGGCGGCGCCGGCGATGATTCCTTCCGCGTCACGCTCGGCAGCTTCATTTTGGCCAGCATCGACACCTTCGACGGCGGGCTCGGCACCGACGAGGTCCGGATCCTCGACTCCTTCAACGGCACGAATGGCATCACGGATTTCGATTTCGAGGCGATGACGAGCGTCGAGCGCCTGGTCTTCGACGCGAAGGGTCCGCAGGATGTGCACCTAGGGAGTCATGCCGAGAGCGCGGGACTCTCCATCATCGACGCGTCCAAGGCCGCCGGCGGGCTGACTCTCGATGCGACGGCCGACACCAAGAGCCTTTCGGTGACACTCGGTGCCGGCGACGATCACATCACGCTCAGCGGTGCCGCCGACCAGAACGACATCTTCATGGTGTCGAAGGATCTCACCAAGGACGATCAGATCGACGGCGGCTATACACAGTCCGGCAGCCATCTCCATTTCACCGACGCGGTGAAGGTGACCGATGCGCAGTTCGCAGGTCTCGACGTGATCAATATCGCCCAACTGGATCTCGACAGCACGGCCAAAGGCCAGAGCTTCGTGGCGGGCGCGAACTTCGCCCAGTGGGTGGTGAACAACAACATCACTTTCCTCGGCACGCTCGGTGCCGTGCACGCCACCTCGACCGATGCGAACACCTCCTTCACCTTCGACTTCTCGGCCTATGCCGGGCCGGCGACCTTCAGCGTGATCGGCTCCGGCGGAAACGATACCTTCATCGCCGGGAGTCTGGCGGGAATGAAGTACCAAGGCGATGCCGGCAATGACGTCTTCGTCGGCGGCAGCGCTGCCGCGACGCTGGACGGCGGCGCCGGCGACGACAGTTTCCGCTTCTCCTCAGCCAATTTCGCACAGGGCTCTCCCGTTCTGGGCGGGAAGGGAACGGACGAGATCCTGCTGCTTGACCCGATCACCCCCGTCACCGCGGCGGAGTTCCAGAACGACACGAGTGTCGAGATTCTGCGGCTCGGCGCCACCAAGAGCGGCAGCTACAGCGTCACGCTCGGTGCCGCTTCGGATGCCGCCGGGATCGTGAAGGTCGACGCTTCGCTGGCCGGGGTCGCGGTCACCATTGATGCATCGGCGGCCGCCAATAACCTAACCCTGATCGGCGGCGCCAAGTCCAACACGCTCACGGGCGGCAGCGGGGACGACGTGCTCGTGGTCGGCACCAAGTCCTTCACCGGCAAGTACGACGGCGGCGACGCTGTCAACGGCGACACGCTGCGACTCTCCACCGGCGGCACGGTGGCGGCCGGCAGCCTCGCCACACTCAACAAGATAGAGATCATCCAGCTCTCCGATGCCGGCAACACATTGGCGCTGACCAACGCGCCGCTGAACACATCCGACTACAACGTCCACCTCACCTTGAACGGCGGCGCCTTCGGCACCTTCGACTTCGCGGTGCTGGGCGGGAAGGGCAACGACATCGTCGATCTCTCCGCGGTCGACGCCCTCTACGCCATCGCCGTGGTCGGCAACGGCGGCGTCGACAAGTTCACCGGCAGCGCCGGCGACAACACCTTCGCCTTTCCGCTGGCCGGCGACTTCACCGCGGCCGACGTGGTGAAGGGCGGGGCGGGGAACGACACTCTGGCGCTCGGCGCCGGAACCTACGCCGCCGCCGCCTTCAAGGGCCTCTCCAGCATCGAGAATATCGCGCTCTACGACCCGACCCACGGCAAGGACAGCGCCGTCAAGCTGGACAACAACCTCTTCAAGACCTTGGACGTGGACGGCGACGGCCACCGCACCGTCACGGTCAGTGTCGATGCCGACCAGGGTGGCCACACCGTGGTCGATGCCTCGGCCGTCACCAATGGCACGTTCGTGGCAAAGGCGGAGTTCGGCGTCGGCGATGACACTTTCATCGGCGGCGCGGCCGGCGACTGGGTGCGGTTCCACGACAATGCCGGTCTCGCCTTCGAGCTCACCGCCGCCGACAAGGTCGCGGGCGGCATCGGCTGGGATACGATCAGCCTGCAGGAATCGCAGGACGGCAGTGCGCTGTCCGATGCCGCCTTTGCCGGCGTCAGCAGCGTCGAGGAGCTGGATGTCACCACGATCGCCTCGATCGGCGTCTCGCTCACGCTTGGGGCCAATGCCCAGAATGCCGGCATCGAAGAGGTGCATGCCAGCAAGGTGGGCGGCGCCTACATGACGCTCGATGCCAGCGCCTATACCCAGTTCATCGCGGTCTATGCCGGCGGCGGAACCAAGGACCACATCACTCTTGGTTCCGGCGACGACGGAATCCGCTTCGACGCCGGCACCTCGACGCTCGATTCCACCGACACGATCGACGGCGGCGCCGGCAACGACACGGTGCGCTTCGGCGGCGACACCACGATCACCGACGACGAGTTCACCCATGTCACCAACATGGAGTGGATCGATCTCCGCGACGGCGCTTTCTCGGTGACCCTGGCCGGCAAGGCCGATGCCGCCGGCATCGGCAACGTGACGGCGCTGCACGCCGACCACACGATCACCCTGGACGCCCATGCCATGACGCATGCGCTGAAGGTGAGTGGGTCGATCGCAGACGACACCATCGAGACCGGCTCCGGCGACGACACCATCATCGGCGGCACCGGCGCGGATTCGCTGACGGGCAACGCCGGGGCAGACAGCTTCAAGTACACCAGCGCCGGCGATTCCGTGTTGCAGGTGTTCGGCGATATCAGCCATATGGACACGATCCAGGACTTCAACCACGCCCAGGGCGATACGATCGACCTCACTTCCTTTGGACTGGATGCCGCCACCGTCGTCCACGACATTACCGGCACCGTGAACAGCCTTTCGGGCATCGCCGGGACCCCCTATAGCGAAAAGGGAGGTGTGAACGTCGCCGTGATCGGGGGTGATACCTATGTCTTTGCCGATACCGACAAGGACGGTGTCTTCCATCTCAACGCCGACCTCATGATCAAGGTGGTCGGCACCCATGCGACCGAGCTGACGACGGGAGGCATCACGCTCTGAGCCGCCGCCGGGGCGACGCCCTGCGGCGGATCGGCGCGGCGGGGCTTGCGCGCCGTCACGCGCTTTGCTAATTTATGAATTAGCAAATTAGCTAATTATAGGAAATCGATGACGCTCGACAAGGTGTTCGAAGCGCTGGCCTCCCGGCCGCGGCGCGAGATCCTGGCCTATCTCTCCGCGACGGAGCTGACCACGTCCGATCTCGCGGAACGCTTCAAGATGAGCGCGCCCACGATCTCGCGGCATCTTTCGGTGCTGGAAAACGCCGATCTGGTGACCTCGGAGCGGCGCGGCCAGTTCGTCTACTACCGGCTCAATCCGGACAACCTGGTCAACAGCCTGACCGGCTACGCCTTCGAGCTCTGTCCGGTCGGCCGCCCGTTGAAGCGTGAGTCCGCCAGGGTCGCGGCGGGACGGAAGGGACAGCAGAAGAAGCCTGCCTGAATTTCCGCAGGCGTGGAAAGGGAAAGAGGAGGTGGTCATGTCGTCGCAACGGTCGTCTCTGCCCGAAAGCCTGAAGCACCACCGGGTCTCCGCCGCCGACCTCGAGAGCGTCTGCCGGGGCGAGGTGATCTATGCGCCGGCGAGGTCGCTCTGGTTCCTCGGCATGGCGGCGGCAGCCGTCATCGGCTGCAGCCTCGCTTTCACCTGGTCGGGATTGCTGCTGTTCTTCCTGGTCACCGGCGCTGTCCTGCTGTTCGGCCATTCCCTCGGAAGCCATCGCAAGCTGATCCACGACAGCTTCCAATGCCCGAAATGGCTGGAGTATGTCCTGGTCTACATGGGCGTACAGGTCGGGCTCGCCGGGCCGATCGGCTTGTTGCGTGCCCACGAGCTTCGGGACTATGCGCAGCGCCTGCCGACCTGTCACGACTACCTTCGCCACGGGCGCTCGTTCTGGCAGGACGGCTGGTGGCAGCTGAACTGCGAGTTGCGGCTCGCCCATCCGCCGGCGATCGCGATCGAGCGGCGGATCGCCGGGAACCGCTTTTATCGCTTCCTCGAAGCCACCTGGATGCTGCAGCAGCTTCCGCCGGCGCTGCTGCTCTTTGCCATCGGCGGCTGGAGCTTCGTCTTCTTCGGCACCTGCGCGCGGGTCACGGCCGGGGTGCTCGGCCACTGGCTGATCGGCCATTTCGCGCACAATGCGGGCGGCATGCACTTCGCCGTCGATAGCGCCGCGGTCCAGGGACGTAACATCCGCCTGACGTCGATCCTCACGATGGGCGAGTGCTGGCACAACAACCATCATGCCTTTCCCGGCTCGGCGCGGCTCGGCCTCTTCCCGGGCGAGTGGGATCCCGGCTGGTGGATGCTGCTGGTGTTCCGCCGCCTCGGCCTGGCCTGGGATTTCCGTCTGCCGAAGGACCTGCCGGCGCGCGCCGAGTTGCGCCGCATCGACCGGCTCGGGCGCTCCGTCATGCAGCCGCCGCGTTATGCCCTCGATGATCGGCGCTTCGCGAAGCTCGGGCTGGTCGGATTCTGGCGCCTCCTCGCCGACGGGAACCGCGAGCCGTCGCGCATGGAATGGCCGGCCTCGGTCCTCGGCGAGCGGTCGATGCGGGCCTTGACCGGACGACGGGTGGCCCTGGTCGTCGATCCCACGCTGAACCTCCTCGTCCTGCACAAGGGCGAGCGGAGCTTCGTGGGATTCCCGGCGGTCTGCGTCGCCCTCGCCGATCGCGGCATCGCCGGCCGCGTCGCGGCGCTGGCTCTGCTGCCGCTGGCGGTCGGCCTCGAAGCCGTGCGCGACGCCTTCGCCTTCACGCCAGCGGCGTCGTGAGATGCGGCCGGACGGTGCCGCCGAGGCCTCGGCCTGGCTGGAGACGCTCCGGGCACAGCACGGGATCAGCGGGGATTATGACGCGACCGCGTTCTGGCCGTTCCGCATCGGACCGGTTGCGGTGCCGGTCCCGAACTTCTCCTGGCGTCGCGCCGCGATCCAGCGCCACGACTTGCACCACATGGTCAACGGATACCCGTTCAACCTGCGTGGCGAGTTCCAGGTCGCGGCCTGGGAGTTCGGCGCCGGCTTCTATCCGCATATCGGCGCCAGGCTGCTGATCCTGCCTTTGGTGATGCTCGGCGTGGTCTGGTCTCCGCGCCGGCTCTGGCGGGCTTTCCTGCGGGGACGGCGGATGACGAGCCTCTATCGTCCGGAAATGCTGGCGGCGGATCTATCCGCGATCCGGACCTGGCTGCTCGCCGGCGATCATCGAGCACCGGAGTCGCGCTCGGCCGGCCTGCGCGACGTCGCGCACTTTGTCATCCTCGTTCTGCAGTCGAGCGCCATGATCCTGGCGCCCGTCGCGGCGTTGGTTGCGGTCTCGACCCTGCTCTAGAGGTCGATCCGCCACAGCAGTTCCTCGGCCCCGCCGTAGGCCGCATACTTCGCGCGCTGGTCGACGAGCACGCCGCCGTTCGCGCGAATCACCTTCCGAGACGCCTCGTTCCCGGGTTCGGTCGTGAGCTCGACATAGGAGAGTCCGCGCTGCCTGGCCTCGGGCAACGCCAGGCCGAGTGCCGCGGTCGCATAGCCGCGACGGCGCTTCCACGGCACGATGGAATAGCCGATATGGCCGAGGCAGTAGTCCGGCAGCGCCGAGGTGCCGTTCTGCCAGCGGAGGCTCAGGCTGCCGCAGAAGCCCTGGTCGAGGATCCAGTAGAGGATGCCGGGCAGGCGTGGCCTGCTCGAACCGTCCGGCATCGCGATCGGTGCGCCGCGCGCTTCGGGATCATCGAGGCTGGCGACGAACCGGGCGGGGTCCTCGGCAATCCTGCTCAGATGATCCTGCGCGGTCCGCTCGAGGTTGATGTTGTCCGGCGACCAGCCCCGCTCGAGGGCGGCGCGGTATTCGGGCAATCCCTCCAGCGTCGGTCGCGCGAGCTCACACGGCATCAACGACCGCCGGTCACGGCACCTGTGCGCCGGTCGCCGCCACGTAGCAGGAGTAGAGCGACTTCGTGGCGGTGATGAAGAGGCGGTTCCGCTTCGGGCCGCCGAAGGTGAGGTTGGAGACCATCTGCGGGATCTTGATCTTGCCCAGGGCCTTGCCCTTGGGGTCGTAGCAGATGATGCCGTTCTGGCACGAGGTCCAGATGTTGCCGTCGGTATCCACCCGGAAACCGTCGGGCAGGCCAGGGCTCACCTCGGCGAAGACCTTGCCGCGGGAGAGCTTGCCGCCGTCGCCCACGGGAAGCGCGCGGATGTGGTGCGGGCCCTTGGGATCGTGGGAGAAGCCGGAATCGGCGACGTAAAGGATCTTCTCGTCCGGCGAGAACGCCAAGCCGTTCGGCTTCACGAAATCGTCCGCGGCGATGCGGATCTCGCCCTTCTTGGGATCGACCCGATAGACGAAGCAGCCCTTCTGCTCGCGCTCGCCCTTGTGGCCCTCGTAGTCCGACATGATCCCGTAATCGGGATCGGTGAACCAGATCGTGCCGTCCGATTTCACCACCACGTCGTTCGGCGAATTCAGCTTCTTGCCGTCGTGGCGGTCGGCGATCACGGTCACTTTGCCGTCGGGCTCGAGCCGCGTCACGCGCCGCCCGCCGTGCTCGCAGGAGACGAGGCGGCCCTGGCGGTCGCGGGTATGGCCGTTGGAATAGTTCGAGTTGGCGCTGAACACGCTGACGCCCTGGTCCGGCATCCAGCGGAGCTTGCGGTTGTTCGGGATGTCGCTCCAGACCAGGTAGCCGCCGTCGTTGAACCAGACCGGCCCCTCAGCCCAGCGACAGCCGTTGTAGAGCTCCTCGATCTCCGCCGTGGGCACCGTCAGCGCGTAGAACCTCTTGTCGAAGTATTCGTAGGAATCGCCAACCAAGGCCATCGTCTATCTCCCCTTCTTCGCGCTCAACAGAGCTCACCGCCGCCGGGCGCGGCGATCATTCCCTTCATCGGCCGGATGCGGCTAGTGCTGGTCGGCGATCACCTGCTTGGCGTCGTCCAGCGTGTAGTCGGTGTTGTAGACGCTGCCCTTCGGCGTAGCCTTCAGGGCGGCGTCGAGGTCCTTCTGGTCGATCCTGAGATAGGGCACCACCAGATCGTGCGGCACCTTCGCGCCGTCCAGGATCTGCTGGGCGATCCAGAAGGCGAGGGTGGACATGCCGGGCGCGATCGAGACCGAAATGGTCTCGTAGCCGGTCCCCTGGTTCTGGTCCTTCCACCACTGCAGGTCTTCGTAGCGATTGCCCATGATTATCAGCGGCGTCGGCCGTCCGGAATCCTTGAAGGCTTGCGCGACGCCGTAGCCGTCGCCGCCCTGGGTCACCACCGCCTTGATCTCCGGCAGCGACGTCAACACGCCGGAGACGGCCTTCTGCGCCTGGTCCTCGTCCCAGTCGCCGTGCACCGAGCCGACCGACTTCAGCTGCGGTGTCTTCTGCAGCTCGGCGTCGATGCCGGCATGGATCGCATCGTCCATTGCGGTGCCGCCTTCGCCGCGGATCTCCAGCACGTTGCCGCCCTGGGGCAGCTTCTGGGCGATGAATTTCACCTCCGCGGCGCCCATATCCTCGTAATCGACCATGATGCGATAGGCGCACGGCTCGTTCACGATGCCGTCGAACGACACCACCACGATGCCGGCATCGCAGGCCTGCTTGATGTCGGCGTTGAGCCCGTCGGCCGACGCCGCGTCGATCACGATCGCGTTGTAGCCCTCCCGGATCAGGTTCTGCAGCTGCACCGACT
>DATKNM010000541.1:0-2735 GCA_035541335.1 Binatia bacterium | reverse complement strand
CGCGAGCTCGGTCCCCGCCGCGATCACCAGGTCGGCTGCCGCGAGATATTCCTGGGTCGGCTTCGCCAGCAGGCCGGAACCGAGGCTCGCCGGATGGGAGGCGGGAATGACGCCCTTGCCGGCGGTGGTGGTGACGCCGAGCGCGCCGGACTTCTCGAGGAAGGCGCGCGCCGCCGGTGCGCAATCGACCGTGCCGCCGCCGACCAGCAGCAGCGGTCGCTCGGCTGCATCGATCAGCCGGGCCGCCGCTTCGAGATCGGCCTGCTTGGCCTTCGGGCGAACGGCATGCGCGCGCTCGGGGTGGCCGATATCGGCCGGCGCCGCGAGGACGTCGAGCGGGAATTCCAGCACCACCGGCCGCGCGCGCTTGGTCTCGAACACGGCAAAGGCGTCGGAGACGGCCGCCGCCATCTCCTTCGCATCCATCACCGTCCGGGTGAAGGCGGTCAGCGGCGCGATCGCCGCGCGTTGGTCGCTGATCTCGTGCAGGCGGCCGCGACCCTTGCCGAGGTCGGCCCTGGCGTTGACGCTGCAGAGCACCAGCACCGGCACCGAGTCCGAATAGGCCTGGCCGATCGGCGTCGCGGCATTCATCAGGCCCGGGCCGGTGATGAGGCAGCAGACGCCGGGCTTGCCGGAGGCGCGGGCATAGCCGTCGGCGATGAAGCCCGCGCCCTGCTCATGGCGCACCGCGACGTGCCGCATCCGGCGATCGGCGATGCCGCGGTAGAGCTCCAGCGTATGGACGCCGGGGATGCCGAACACGGTATCCACGCCGTAGGTCTCCAGCAGACTGATGACCGCGTGTCCCCCAACCTGGTTGACCGCGCCCCGTTTGACCGGGTCCTGACTGATCGACATGTGAGGTTTCCGACTCGAAAGATTGTTGTTGCAGCGCCGCCGAAAGGGCGCTGTTTTCATCGCCGCATATTCTAGCCGAGCCCGTTCGGGGGCGGCAAGGCGAGGGGGAATGCTGGAGCAGCTTGCGGGGGTGATCCTCCCGGTCGTGGTGATCGCCGCGATCGGTTATGTCTGGTCGAAGCTGAAGCGCCCGTTCGACAACGGGCTCATCACCCAGCTGGTCTCGCTGATCGGCTCACCCTGCCTCGTGGCCCATGCCTTGACCAGCCTCAACGTCGATCCCCATCAGCTCGGGCAAATGGCGCTGGCGACCGCGCTGGTCTTTGCCGGCATGTTCGTGCTGGGCCTGGCGGTGCTGAGGTATATGGGCCTGCCGAACCATTCCTATCTGCCGGCGGTGGTGTTCTCGAATTCCGGGAACATGGGCCTGCCGCTGGCGCTGTTCGCCTTCGGCGATGCCGGGCTTGCGCTGGCGGTGGTCTATTTCGCCTTCTCGGCGACCCTGCAGTTCACCGCCGGGGTCTCGATCGCGGCCGGCACCGCCAGCCTCCGCCATGTGCTCCGCATGCCGGTGGTCTATGCGGTGATCGGCTCGCTCCTGGTGATCGTGTTCCGGATTCCGGTGCCCAGCTTCATCGCCAACACGCTGGAGATCCTGGGCGGCCTCACCATTCCGCTGATGCTGCTGGCGCTCGGGGTCTCGCTCGCCAGCCTCACCGTGCGCTCGCTGCCGCGGAACCTCTTTCTGTCGCTGCTCCGGATGATCGGCGGCTTCGCCATGTCGTTCCTGGTCGGCTGGGCGCTCGACCTGCCGCCGATGGCGCGCGGCGTCCTCTTGATCCAGGCCTCGATGCCGGTCGCCGTCTTCAACTTTCTGTTCGCGCAGTACTACCATCGCCGGCCGGACGACGTGGCGGCGATGGTGATCATCTCCACCCTGCTGTCCTTCGGGACGCTGCCATTCCTGATCTACTACGTGCTGCCCGGGCGCTGAGGTTACTGCGCGGGCGATGGAGTGCCCTTCACCGATTTCCCCACCGTCGCCATCAGCGCCATGATCATCTCGTTGCTGGCCTGGTTGACGTCGAGGTCGGGGTCGCTGCGGCTGACGCTGCCGCGCCAGACATAGAGCCCGCTGGCGCGGTTGTAGACCGAGACGCTGATGCGATAGATGCGATCGGCCGAGCCGATCGGCTGCTGCGGGTTCAAGAGGCTGTTCTGCGAGGAGGAGAACAGCCGCGCCTGGACCTTGGCCTCGTCGTTGTTGGCGAACGCCTGGCCCAAGGGATCATCCTGGCGCTGCCCGCGGACGAGATCGGTCTCGATCACCATCACCAGCCCGGCCCCGCCCGCGACGGCATAGCCGCGGCCGGCGAGCTCCGCGTTCACCTTCTCGAGCGCCTCCTGGTTGAGCTCGCTGTCGTCATTCGCCTGGGTCTCGAAGCGGGCGCCGGCCGGGATCGGCGCATAGGCGACCGCCTGGACGTCGGGCTTCGCCGCCGGAGCCGGTGCCGCCGCCTGGGCCCAGGCCGCCGCCGGCGCGAAAGCGGCGCCCAGCAGGAGCAGGCCGACAAGAGACTGGCGAAACGGTTGCGAAATCATCGGCTTGGCGGGCATAGACCACTCCATTTCGCGGTGACCGCGAAGACGGTGGACGCTAGAATAGTCAATATTGGCGTCGCTGTCCGGTTCCGCAACGCCTCGATGGCATCTGGTCGACCCGAACAACCGGTGGTGCTGAACGGGAGGAATTATTATGGCGATCTCGACTCTGCGCGAACGCGATGCGGTCCTCGCCACACGGCCGGCGCCGCAGGAGGGACCGCTCGGCGACGGCTTGCAGGTCAACCGCCAGTTCATTCCGTTCGAGATGG
>DATKNM010000540.1:0-6578 GCA_035541335.1 Binatia bacterium | reverse complement strand
CCGCCGCCGGCTTCGGCGGCTACCGCGAATCCGGCTTCGGCCGCGAAGGCGGACGCGAGGGCATGATCGAGTACCTGGCGCCGGCGAAGCGGAAGCCGGCGAAGGATACCGCGAAGGTGAAGCTGAGCGCGGAGCCGACGGTTTCCGGGTTCGAAGGCGAACCCGCGCTCGATCGCACGGCAAAGCTCTTCATCGGCGGCAAGCAGGCGCGGCCGGATTCGGGCTATTCCTATTCGGTGTTGGATCCCCAGGGAAAGTCGATCGGCCAGGCGGGTCTCGGTAACCGCAAGGACATCCGCAACGCGGTCGAGGCGGCGTCCAAGGCGACCGGCTGGACCGCGCTTTCCGGCCATGCCCGGGCGCAGGTCCTCTACTTCCTGGCGGAGAATCTCTCCGCGCGGGCGGACGAGTTCGCGGCGCGGCTGAAGGCGATGGCCGGCGCTTCGGCGCGCGCGGCGCGCGGCGAGGTCGAGGCCACGGTCTCGCGCATCATCCACTACGCCGCCTGGGCCGACAAATATGACGGCCGCGTGCATTACACCAAGGCGCGCCACGTGACCCTGGCGATGCCGGAGGCCTGGGGCGCGATGGCGATCTCCTGCCCCGACGAAGCACCGCTGCTGGCGCTGGTCTCGCTGGTCATGCCGGCGATCGCCATGGGGAACCGCGTGGTGGTGACGCCCTCCCCGCTTCAGCCGCTCGCGGCAACCGACTTCTACCAGGTGCTGGAGACCAGCGACGTACCGGACGGCGTCGTCAACATCGTCACCGGCGAGCGCGATACGCTGGCGAAGACCCTGGCGGAGCATGACGAGATCGCCGCCCATTGGTATTTCGGCGGCACCGAAGGTGTGGCGCTGGTGGAGCGCGCCTCCGCCGGAAACCTGAAGGCGACCTGGTGCGATGCCGGCGCCCGCGACTGGCTCTCCGCTGACGCCCAGGGCGAGACGTTCCTGCGCCATGCCACGCAGGTCAAGAACATCTGGGTTCCCTACGGGGAGTAGGGGTTCAGTCTTAGCCGACCGCCGCGCCGGCTTGCCTATGGTCGGCGCGGCTCTATGATCGCGCCAAGCCAATAAGAAGAACCAGGGGTGCGGCATGCGTGTGGTGAGCCCTGAGCTGGAGAAGATGCGGATCGAGGCGACGGCCCTCATGCTCATGGAGGCGCATGCGCTGGGCGAGCAGTTCGTCACCTTCGCGAAGGAGCGCGGCATCAAGGATGTTGCGGCCGCCTATCGCGTGCAGGAAGCCTATGCGCGGCGCCTGATGGCGGCGGGGAACACCCAGCCCGCCGGGTTCAAGATCGGCCTCACCACCAAGAAGATGCAGGAGATGTGCGGCATCGAAACGCCGGTCGCCGGCTATGTCGCGGCCAACCGCATCCATGCCTCCGGCGTCGCGATCGATGCGCGGCGGCACCATCATCTCGGCCTCGAATTCGAGATCGCGGTGAAGATGGCCCGCGATTTCCCGTTCCGCCCCTATGCCTATACCCAGCAGGAGGTTTCGGACGGCGCGCTGGTGGCGCCGGGCGTCGAGCTGGTCGATGACCGCCACGCCGATTATTCCGGCCTGGAGGCGCTGTCGCTGATTGCCGACAACTCATGGAATGCCGGGATCGTGCTCGGCGCCTGGCAGGAATTCACCGGCGACCTTGCGGCGGTCGAAGGCGTCGTCACCTGCAACGGAGCCGAGATCGGCCGCGGGTTCGGCCGCGATGCGCTGGGGCATCCGTTCGTCCCCCTCACCTGGCTCACGAACTTCCGCGCCGGCACCGACCGGCCGCTGAAGAAAGGCGACGTGGTGATGACCGGCAGCCTGATCCGCACCCAGTTCCCGACGGAGAGCTGCCGGTATCACTATGAAGTCAGCGGCCTCGGCGCGGTGGATGTCGAGGTGAGGTTCTGATCCTTTCGCCCTCATGCGCGGATGGGCCCGGCGATGACATTATAAGAGGAGCACTATGGATCTCCACATCAAGGGCAAGCGTGCGCTGGTGACCGGCTCGTCGAAGGGGCTGGGGCGCGCGATCGCGGCGGGGCTGGCCGCGGAGGGCGTCAAGGTCGCGATCTGCTCACGCAACAAGGATTCGGTGGCGAAGACCGCGGCGGAGCTGGGCGCCGAAGGCTTCCCCTGCGATCTCTCGGCGGAAGGCGCCGTCGAGAAGCTGGTGGCCGACGTCGAGAAGAAGCTCGGCGGAATCGACATCCTGGTCTCGAACACCGGCGGTCCGCCGCCGACCGTGTTCGACAACACCACCGACGCCATGTGGCATGCGGGCTTCGAGAGCCTGTTCATGAGCACGGTGAAGCTCATCCGTCTCTGCCTGCCCGACATGCGGCAGCGAAAATGGGGCCGCATCATGACCGTGACCTCGGTCACCGGTCGCGAGCCGCTGGACGGGTTGATGATCTCGAATGCCATCCGGCCGGGCCTGCATGGCCTCTTGAATGCGCTGAGCCGCGAGGTCGGCAAGGACGGGATCACCGTCAACGCGCTGATGCCCGGCTCGACCCTGACCGACCGCCTGAAGGACTTCCCCTTCGACCAGGAGGAGGTCGACCGTACGATTCCAGCGGGCCGCCTCGGAAAGCCTGAGGATTTCGGTGCGCTCGCGACCTTCCTTGCCTCCGAGCAGGCCGGCTACATCAACGGCCAGGCGGTCGCGGTCGACGGCGGCATGCTGCACGGCATCTGAGGCGAGAGAGATGCCTGGCGCGAGGTCCCCGGGTCAAGGCCCGGGGACGACGCTGTCATTCCGTTAAGCGGCGATCTGGAAGCCGGCGGCGGTCGCCATCTTCTTCAGGTTCTCATAGCCCATCTTGGCGTAGGTCAGCGGATGGGCCTTGGCCGGGTCCTGCTCCGCCTCGACCACCAGCCAGCCGGAATAGCCGGCCTCCTTCAGGATCTTCAGGATGGTGGTGAAATCGACCTGGCCGTCGCCGGGAACGGTGAAGATGCCGTCGAGCACGGCGCGCAGGAAGCTCTCGTCGGTCTTGCGGGCCTTGTCGAGGATCGGCTTCCGGGAATCCTTGCAGTGGACGTGCACGATACGCTTGGCATGGCGCTTCGCCAGCGCGATCGGATCGCCGCCGGAGAAGGCGGAGTGGCCGCTGTCGTAGAGCAGGCCGACCGCGGCGCCGGTGTTCGCCATCAGCTTGTCGACCTCGGCGTCGGTCTCGACCACGGTCCCCATGTGATGGTGGAAGGCCATGCGGACGCCGAAATCCGCCATCTTCTCCGCGAGCGCGGTGATCTTGCGGCCGTAATCCTTCCACTCGCCTTCGGGCAGCTTCGGCCGGTCGGAGATCGGCGTGTCGATGCCGCCATGGGCGCCGCCGCTGGTGTCGGCATAGACGACGTACTGGCAGCCGTTCGCCTTCAGGAGCTCGAGATGCGACAGCGCCTCGTCGAACTCCTTCGCGACGTCGAGCGCGTGGGCGTGGCCGGAATACCAGCCGGAGATCAGCGCCAAATGATGCTTCGCCATCAGCGCTTTCAGCGCGTTCGCCTCGCGGGGAAACTTGCCGCCCATCTCGATTCCGGAGTAGCCGGCCTGGCGCGCCTCGGAGAGGCAGGTATCGACCGGCGTGTCGCCACCCAATTCGGGCATGTCGTCGTTGGTCCAAGTGATTGGGTTGATGCCGATTCTGACGCTCATGACCTTTCCTCCGGGATCCGTCCCGCCGAACAAATTGGAGCGCTCCAATTAGCGCCACACCTGTCCTTTATCACATGCGAGGCGGGTTGATATAGAATTATTTTTCCATTATCGTGAACTTTAGAAAACACCATCTCCGGCGGCGCCACCCGGCCTGGATTTCGGGCTAAGGTGGCCGGAACCGCCCCAACCGGAAGAGATGCCATGACCCTGCACCTGGCCAACAATCGCGAAGGTTTCCCCCAAGGCATGACCTGGGTGACCCGGGCCGACGAGCCGGAGGACAATACCGGCATCGCCTTCGGCGTCTTCCGCATGAAGGCCGGCGAGACCGCCGAGCAGGTTGCCGACGGCGAGACCGCGTGGCTGCTGATGACCGGCGATGCCGCCGTCTCGGTCGGCAACGTCACCAAGGAATGGCGCCGCCGCTCGATCTTCGACGAGAGCCCGAAATGCATCCACGTGCCGAGCGGCACGACGGTGCGCCTGCGGGCCGAGGCGGAGACCGAGTTCACGGTCTATCGGACCAGGAACGCCAAGAAGTTCGAGCCGAAGTTCTTCGAGAACGTCGCCAACGAGCATCGCGGCAAGGGCCAGGTGGGCGATGCCTGCCTCCGCTTCGTGCGCACGATCTTCGACCGCACCAACTCCGATCCCAATGCCGAGCTGGTGCTGGGCGAGGTCATCACCATGCCGGGCCGCTGGTCCAGCTATCCGCCGCACCATCATCCGCAGCCGGAGATCTATCACTACCGCTTCACCGAGCCGCAGGGCTACGGCCTCGCCGAGAACGGGCCCCAGGTCTTCCGGGTGAAGCAGTACGACACGGTGAAGATCTTCGACGGCAACGACCATGCGCAGACCGCGGCCCCCGGCTACGGCATGTATTACGCCTGGGTGATCCGGCATCTGCCAGACAACCCCTACGGCATCCCCGACTTCACCGAGGAGCACAAGTGGGTGATGGACAAGAACGCGACCTTCTGGTTCCCCGCTGAGCTGAAGGACGGGAAGTAAGGCATGGCAGCGGAACGGCCGCTCGATCTCATCTGCCTCGGTCGCGCCGCGGTCGATCTCTACGCGGAGCAGCTCGGCGCGCGGCTGGAGGACGTCTCCAGCTTCGCGAAGTATATCGGCGGCTGCGCCGCCAACATCGCGGTCGGCACGGCGCGCCTCGGCCTGAAGTCCGCCATGCTGACCCGGGTCGGCGACGACCATATGGGCCGCTTCGTGCGCGAGACGCTGCAGCGGGAAGGCGTCGATACCAGCCATGTCTCCACCGATCCCTCTCGCCTGACCGCGCTGGTGCTGCTCGGCATCAAGGACCGCGACACCTTCCCGCTCATCTTCTATCGCGAGAACTGCGCCGACATGGCGGTGGAGGAGAAGGATTTCGACGCCGGCTTCCTTGCGTCGGCGAAGGCGCTGCTGGTGACCGGCACGCATTTCTCCACCGAGAACATCAACAAGATCAGCCATCGCGCCATCCAGTTCGCCAAGCAGGCGGGCACCCGGGTGATCCTGGACATCGACTATCGCCCGGTACTCTGGGGCCTCACCAGCCGCGGCATGGGCGAAATCCGATACATCGCCTCGCAGAACGTTTCCGAGCACCTGCAAAAGATCGTGCCGCATTGCGACCTCATCGTCGGCACCGAGGAGGAGCACTGCATCGCCGGCGGCTCCGACGACATCATGACCGCGCTTCGCACCCTGCGGGCGAAGAGCAAGGCGGAGATCGTGGTGAAGCGCGGGCCCTTGGGCTGCAGCGTGTTCCCTGGAGCCATCGGCAAGACGCTCGACGACGGCATCACGGTCAAGGGCGTCACTGTCGAGGTGCTGAACGTGCTCGGCGCCGGCGACGCCTTCATGTCGGGCTATCTCCGCGGCTGGATCAATCGCGAGAAGACCGAGGCCTGCTGCACCTATGCCAATGCCTGTGGTGCGCTCGTCGTGTCGCGCCACGGCTGCGCGCCGGCCATGCCGTCGAAGATCGAGCTCGACGATTATCTCTCCCGCGCCAAGGACGTGAAGCGGCCGGACCTTGACCCACGCCTCAACCATCTGCACCGGGTCACCAACCGCGCGCAGCAATGGCCGCAGGTGATGGCCCTCGCCTTCGACCACCGCTCGCAATGCGAGGCGCTGGTGAAGGAGGTCGGCCAGCCGGCGTCGCGGATCGGCGAGCTGAAAGGGATCATCGCCGAGGCGGTGCTCGCGGTCGCCAAGGATTTCCCCGGCCGCGCCGGGGTGCTGGTCGATGGCCGGTTCGGGCAGTCGGTGCTGGAGCATGTGACCGGCCGGGGCTTGTGGATCGGGCGGCCGGTGGAGCTGCCGGGCTCGCGGCCGCTGCGCTTCGAGGTCGGGCCGAACATCGCCCAGGAGATGCGCGCCTGGCCCGCTGAGCAGGTCGCGAAGTGCCTGGTCTTCTATCATCCGGACGATGACGACGCGCTGAAGCGCGAACAGCTCGACCACTTGTCGCAGCTCCAGGAGGCCTGCATCGGCACCGGCCATGACCTGTTGGTCGAGGTCATTCCGCCGAAAGCCTTGCCGAGCGACGACAGCACCCTGCCCCGCTGCCTCGCCGAGATCTATGCCCACGGGCTGAAGCCGGACTGGTGGAAGCTGCCGGCGATGAGCGATGAGGGCTGGCGCGGCGTCGCCGGGCAGATCGCCGCGAACGATCCCTTTTGCCGCGGTGTCGTGCTGCTGGGCCTGGAAGCGCCGGAGGACGAGCTCGCCGCGGCGTTCAAGATCGCGCGCCGCCATCCGATCTGCAAAGGCTTCGCCATCGGCCGCTCGATCTTCATGGCGCCGGCGCGGGAATGGCTGCTCGGGAAGCTCGACGCCGATGCGTTCGCCGCGAACGTGGCCGAGAATTATCGCCGGCTGATCGAGATCTGGCTGGCGCCGC
>DATKNM010000539.1:0-3104 GCA_035541335.1 Binatia bacterium | reverse complement strand
TTCCAGCCGTCCTCCGGGACGCAACGAACTAGACGATGCCCCACTACAAAGCATTGAAAGACATAGCCCTTTTGTTTGAGGGCAGGCGTACCCAGAGACCGCATCGAGGCGTGACCCGATAGGGCCGGACCTCGATGGGGTTGTTTCGCGTATCGCTGTTTGGCAAGCGCCGATGAGCACGGCTCGGACGCGCAGAGGTGAGGACTAGGAATGCCGACGATCAACCAGTTGATCCGTAAGCCGCGCTCGCCCCTGGTTGGGCGCAACAAAGTGCCGGCGCTGCAGGCGAACCCGCAGAAGCGCGGCGTTTGCACCCGCGTTTACACGACGACCCCGAAGAAGCCGAACTCGGCGCTCCGCAAGGTCGCACGCGTCCGCCTCACCAACGGCTTCGAAGTCACCTCGTACATTCCCGGCGAAGGCCACAACCTGCAGGAACACTCGGTCGTCATGATCCGCGGCGGCCGCGTGAAGGACTTGCCGGGCGTTCGCTATCACATCATCCGCGGCACGCTCGACACCCAGGGCGTGAAGGACCGCAAGCAACGCCGTTCGAAGTACGGCGCGAAGCGGCCGAAGTAAGGAGAGCGCGCCATGTCCCGTCGTCACGCTGCCGAGAAGCGCGAAGTCCTGCCGGACGCCAAGTATGGTGACATCGTCGTCACCAAGTTCATGAACTGCCTGATGTACCAGGGCAAGAAGTCGGCCGCCGAGACCATCGTCTATGGCGCCCTCTCCCAGGTCGAGAAGAAGGCGAAGGGCGACCCCGTGAAGATGTTCCACGAGGCGCTCACCAACGTGAAGCCGCACCTCGAGGTCCGCTCCCGCCGCGTCGGCGGTGCGACCTACCAGGTGCCGGTCGAGGTCCGCCCGGACCGCGCCCAGGCGCTGGCGATCCGCTGGATCATTTCCACCGCCCGCGGCCGCTCGGAGCAGACCATGACCGACCGCCTCGCGGCAGAGCTGCTGGACGCCGCCAACAACCGCGGCGCCTCGGTGAAGAAGCGCGAGGACACCCATCGCATGGCGGAGGCCAACAAGGCCTTCTCGCATTACCGCTGGTAACGGCGGTCTAGGAAACCATCATGGCGCGCACCACTCCACTCGACCGCTACCGCAACATCGGCATCATGGCCCATATCGATGCCGGCAAGACCACCACGACGGAGCGGATCCTCTACTACACCGGCCGGTCCTATAAGATCGGCGAGGTCCATGAGGGCACTGCCACCATGGACTGGATGGAGCAGGAGCAGGAGCGCGGCATCACCATCACCTCGGCCGCGACCACCTGCTTCTGGAAAGACCACCGGATCAACATCATCGACACCCCGGGCCACGTGGACTTCACCATCGAGGTCGAGCGCAGCCTGCGCGTCCTCGACGGCGCCGTCACCGTGTTCGACTCGGTCGCCGGCGTCGAGCCGCAGTCCGAGACCGTGTGGCGCCAGGCCGACAAGTACGGCGTGCCGCGCATCTGCTTCGTCAACAAGATGGACCGCATCGGCGCCGACTATTACCGCTGCATCCAGATGATCAAGGACCGCCTGGGCGCGAAGCCGCTGGTGACCCAGCTGCCGATCGGCGTCGAGAGCGACTTCGCCGGCCTGGTCGACCTCGTCGCCATGAAGGGCGTGATCTGGAAGGACGAAAGCCTGGGCGCCGAATTCGTCGTCGGCGACATCCCGGCCGACATGCAGGAACAGGCCGCCGACTATCGCCACCAGCTGGTCGAGGCCTGCGTCGAGCTCGATGACGCGGCGATGGAAGCCTATCTCGAGGGCAAGGAGCCCGATGCCGAGACGCTGAAGAAGCTGATCCGCAAGGGCACCGTCTCCGCCGCCTTCGTGCCGGTGCTGTGCGGCTCGGCCTTCAAGAACAAGGGCGTGCAGCCGATGCTGGACGCGGTCGTGGACTTCCTCCCTTCGCCGGTCGAAGTGCCGGACGTGAAGGGCGTCGAGGTCGACGGCGACAAGGAACTCACCCGCAAGAGCGACGATGCCGAGCCGTTCTCCGGCCTCGCCTTCAAGATCATGACCGACCCCTTCGTCGGCTCGCTGACCTTCGTCCGCGTCTATTCCGGCGTGCTGAACTCCGGCACCCAGGTCGTCAACACGGTGAAGGGCGACAGGGAGCGGGTCGGCCGCATGCTGCTGATGCATGCCAACACCCGCGAGGACATCAAGGAAGCCCGCGCCGGCGACATCGTCGCGATCGCGGGCCTGAAGGGCACCACCACCGGCGATACGCTCTGCGATCCCGCGCACCCGATCGTGCTGGAGCGCATGGAGTTCCCGGAGCCGGTCATCGAGGTCGCGGTCGAGCCGAAGTCGAAGGGCGACCAGGAGAAGATGGGCGTCGCTTTGAACCGCCTCGCCCAGGAAGATCCGTCGTTCCGCGTCTCGGTCGACCACGAGAGCGGCCAGACCATCATCAAGGGGATGGGCGAGCTTCATCTCGAGATCATCGTCGATCGCATGAAGCGCGAGTTCAAGGTCGAGGCGAACGTCGGCGCCCCGCAGGTCGCCTATCGCGAGACCATCACCAAGGTCAAAGAGCACGACTACACCCACAAGAAGCAGACCGGCGGCTCCGGCCAGTATGCGCGGGTGAAGATCCGCTTCGAGCCCCTGCCGGCGGGCAGCGGCTTCGAGTTCGAGAACGACGTGGTCGGCGGCGCCGTGCCGAAGGAATACATCCCGGGCGTCGAGAAGGGCCTGAAGCTCGCCAAGGAAAGCGGCGTCATCGCCGGCTTCCCGATGATCGACTTCAAGGCGACCCTGATCGACGGCGCGTACCACGACGTTGATTCGAACGTCATGACCTTCGACATCGCCTCGCGCGCCTGCTTCCGGGAAGCGATCCCGCAGGCCGGCCCGAAGCTCCTGGAGCCGATGATGAAGGTCGAGGTCGTGACGCCGGAGGAATACCTCGGCGACGTGATCGGCGACTTGAACAGCCGGCGCGGCCAGGTGCAGGGCATGGAAGCCCGCGGCAACGCCCAGGTGGTGACGGCCATGGTGCCGCTCGCCAACATGTTCGGCTACGTGAACACCCTGCGCTCGATGAGCCAGGGTCGTGCGCAGTACACGATGCACTTCGAT
>DATKNM010000538.1:0-2657 GCA_035541335.1 Binatia bacterium | reverse complement strand
TCACGAGCTGTCGTCCCAGAACTGCGGTCGCCGAGGCAGGAGAGGCGGCAGGATGCCGGTGAGCAGCATGGCGCCGCCACAGCAAGGGCAGAGCCTGGATGCCGGCGGTGAGGCTTCGTCCTCGACCTCATTGGCCGGTGCCTCGCTCGCCGGCGTGCCGAGCAGCTTGCGGCAGAGCGCAAGCTTGGCGGCGCGATGGCTGTTGGCAAGGAAGCCGTAGTGGCGGATGCGATGGAAGCCGTCCGGCAATGTGTGAAGCAGGAACCGGCGGATGAACTCGTCTGCCGCGAGGGTCATAATCTTCGAGCGGCGGTGGTGGCGGTAATCCCTCCAGCGGAACGCCACATGATCGTCCATGACGCTGACCAGGCGGGAGTTGGCAATCGCGACACGATGCGTGTAGCGGCCGAGATAGGCCAGCACCTGCTCCGGGCCGCCGAAGGGGGGTTTGGCGTAGACGACCCACTCGACCCGCCGCAGCTTGTTGAGCCGGCGGGCGAAGGCGGCGGGCTCGGCAAGCCCCGCGAGCTCTCCGAAGGAGCCGAGCTGGCCGGCCGCGAACGCCGCTTCGAGCTCGGCGAGGAACAGCCGGCGGAAGAGGCGAGAGAGCACGCGCACCGGCAGGAAGAAGCCGGGACGACAGGCGACCCAGCGCGTCCCATCGAGCGACGGGCCGCCGCCAGGCACGAGGCAGTGGACATGCGGATGATGCTGGAGGGTCTGGCCCCAGGTATGGAGCACGGTAACGAGGCCGATCTCGGCGCCTAGGTGCTTGGGGTCGGCGGCGATGGTCTGCAATGTCTGCGCTGCCGCCCGGAACAGGATGGCGTAGACCGTCTCCTTGTTCTGGAAGGCGATCTCGGCCGCCGCAGCCGGCAGGGTGAACACGACGTGGAAGTACGGCACCGGGAGCAGCTCGGCCTGTCGCGCCGCAAGCCACTCGGCCCGCGCGGCGCCTTGGCACTTCGGGCAATGCCGGTTGCGGCAGGAGTTGTAGGCGCAGCGCACGAGGCCGCACTCGGCGCAGGCCTCGGTGTGACCGCCCAGCGCCGCCGTCCGGCACAGCTCGATGGCGCTCATCACCCGCCGCTCGATGCGGCCGAGATGACCATTATGGGCGCGCCGATAGGCGTCGCCGTGGCGGCGGAAGACGTCCGCCACTTCCGGGCCGGCCGGCAAGGGGCGGCCCACTCAGGCGGGCGGCACGACCTCCAGCGTCAGCCGGTCGAGCGGGCTCTCGGTCCGCCGGATCAACTCGTTCGAGACCCGCGTGTAGCGGGCGGTCGTCGACAGGTTGCTGTGCCCGAGCAGCACCTGGATGATGCGGATGTCGGTGCCGCTCTCCAGGAGATGCGTGGCGAAGCTGTGGCGCAGCGTATGCACCGTCACGCGCTTGTCGAGGCCGGCCGCCTTGCACGCCGAACGGCACGCGGCGTAAAGCACCTGCACGTCGATCGGCTTCGTCTCCGCGCGGCCGGGGAAGAGCCAGTGCCGCGGCCGGGCGAGGCGCCAGTAGGTCCGCAGGATCCCAAGCAGCTGCGCCGAGAGCATGACGTAGCGGTCCTTGCCGCCCTTGCCCGCCTCCACCCGGATCACCATCCGGCCGCTGTCGACATCGCCGACCTTGAGGCCAACCGTCTCCGAGGCCCGCAGCCCTGCCGCATAGGCCGTTGTCAGCGCTGCGCGCGTCTTCAGGCTCGGCACCGCCTCGAGAAAGCGCACCACCTCGTCGGCGCTGAGCACGACCGGCAGCTTCCGCGGCTTACGGGCGTAGGGAATGCGCTCCGGTATCTCCCCGTGGCCGAGCGTCACGCCGTAGAAGAAGCGCAGCGCGCACACGATCTGGTTCAAAGCCGGCCAGGAGATCCCGGTCGACACCAGCTGAACCTGGAAGGCGCGGACATCTTCCAGGCCCAGCCGATCCGGCGATCGACCAAAATAACGACTGAACTTCGAGACCGCGTGAACGTAGGATCGTTGCGTCGCCGGCGACAGATTGCGGACCGTCATGTCTTCGATCATGCGGCGGCGCAGAGGGCTCATCTCGGCCATCGGGGCTCTCCTTTCTTGAGGGTTGGGCTTCGACACCCACAATCCTCTCAGACAGGAGATATCCCCCTAGCCGATCACCCCACTCCCGCGACAGCGGGTTCGTTCAATCTGGAGGCTTCTGTGAGGTCGCGCGGCACGGGAGGCCGGGGCAAGCGAGAGCGCGACCTCATTGAAGCCGGATTGAGCGAACCCGCGGGGTGACGGGCGCGGCTATGGGGATTGTGTCGCCGGCGGCTTGTCCAAGACGTCCGATCGGCCGCCGAGCGTGCCGCTTTCGATCGACCGATAGCGATGGGCGGGAACGATTGCGAGCGGTTGAAGCAGGTCGGAAGCAAGGTATCGAGTGCGCTCTGCGCCGCTGCGACGGGGGACCGGGTCGCGGCTGTGCTCAGGGATGAAGCCATCCCGGCAGGCGTTCGCCACGCCCACGGTGAGTACGGCCATGCTGTCGGACCACGGGAGTATCACGAGCTGTCGTCCCAGAACTGCGGTCGCCGAGGCAGGAGAGGCGGCAGGATGCCGGTGAGCAGCATGGCGCCGCCACAGCAAGGGCAGAGCCTGGATGCCGGCGGTGAGGCTTCGTCCTCGACCTCATTGGCCGGTGC